>JAGREI010000392.1 GCA_020446625.1 Erythrobacter sp. | reverse complement strand
AGACCTGTTCTATCGCCTCAACGTTGTGCCGATCGCGATCCCGCCGCTGGGCGAGCGGCGCGATGATATCCCCGCGCTGGCAGACCATTTCTTCACTCGCTACGCCCGCGAACAGGGGCTGGAACCGCCTGCCATCGCGCCCGAGGCGGTGGCGGCCATGCAGGCCTACGACTGGCCCGGCAACGTGCGCCAGCTGCGCAACGTGATCGAACGCACCGTGATCCTCGCCCCGCGCGAGGAATTCGGCACCATCACGCCCGACATGCTGCCTTCGGAAATCACCGGCAGCTCGGAATCGGGCGGGGGCGGCATCTCCTCGCTGATGGGGGTTCCGCTGCGCGAGGCGCGCGAAAGCTTCGAGCGGGAATACCTGCGCATCCAGATTCGCCGCTTTTCGGGCAATATCTCGAAAACTGCCGGGTTCATCGGCATGGAACGCTCTGCTCTGCACCGCAAGTTGAAGCTGCTGGGCATGAACGAGCGTGAGGGCGAAGCCGACGACGAATAAGCCATTGCCGCGAAAGCCATAGTTTGGGGCAGGGCAATTTTTCCGGCCGCAGATTGTGTGCGTTCAGGAACTATTCGGCTTGATTGCGCATTGTAACCCTTGGTATGTTGCAACGCACAATATCGAGCAACGGCGAGTCTCGCAGGGGAAACACGAGCTTGCCAGAATGTGGGCATCTGCCCGCCAAGAAAATGGAGTCAGTACAATGACCAAGGGTACCCTTACCGCCCGTCCCCGGCCCGTGCGCGAACCTGTCGAGGAGGCGGTGGTGGCGAAGCCCGTCGTCGCCAACGGCCACGGCAAAGCCGCCAATCTGCAAGACCTGTTCCTCAACCAGCTGCGCCGCGACAAGACGCCGGTCACCATGTTCCTGGTGAAGGGCGTGAAGTTGCAGGGCATCGTCACCTGGTTCGACAATTTCTCCATCCTGCTGCGGCGGGACGGGCAATCGCAGCTGGTCTACAAGCACGCCATCAGCACGATCATGCCCGGCAATCCGATGGACGCCGAACAGTTCGGCCCCGGTCCCGACGGCGGGCGCAAGCAGCGCCTGTTGCAGGACATCTTCCTGTCCCGCGTGCGCGATGCGGCGGTGCAGGTGACCATGTTCCTGGTCAACGGCGTGATGCTGCAAGGCCGGATCGCCAGCTATGACCTGTTCTGCATGTTGCTCGAACGCGAAGGCTATGTGCAGCTGGCCTACAAGCACGCAGTTTCGACCATCCAGCCCGCCGTGCCGGTCGACCTGACCGGCGATTTCGGTGAGGATGTCGACGGCCAGGACAACGACTGATTTTCGACAGTGACATTGAAGGCGAGGTGACGCGCGGCGCGCGCGCCCTCGTCATATGCCCAGATATCCGGCGCCAGCGGCGTGACGAGGATCCTGCGGCCCGGCTTGCCGAGGCCGAAGGGCTGGCGCTCGCCATCGGCATCGTCGTGGCGGAAAGCTATGTCCTGCCCGTGCGCGACGTGCGGCCGAACACGCTGTTCGGTGAAGGCCAGGTGCAGCGCATCGCCACCGATTGCGAACTGCACGAAGCCGAACTGGTGATCGTCGACGGCGCGCTCACCCCGATCCAGCAGCGCAACCTTGAAGACAAGGTGAAGCGCAAGGTGATCGATCGCACCGGGCTGATCCTCGAAATCTTCGGTGAACGCGCCTCCACCGCCGAAGGGCGCTTGCAGGTGGAGCTGGCCCACCTCGATTACCAGCAGAGCCGCCTCGTTCGCAGCTGGACGCACCTCGAACGCCAGCGCGGCGGTTTCGGCTTCCTCGGCGGCCCTGGCGAAACGCAGATCGAGGCGGACCGGCGGATGATCCGCGATCGCATGGGCAAGCTGCGGCGCGAGCTGGAACAGGTGCGCAAGACCCGCCAGTTGCACCGCAAGCGGCGGGGCAGGGCGCCCTGGCCGGTGATCGCGCTGGTCGGCTATACCAACGCAGGGAAAAGCACCCTGTTCAACCGCATGACGGGGGCTGACGTCATGGCGGAGGACCTGCTGTTCGCCACGCTCGATCCCACCATGCGCGC
>JAGREI010000391.1 GCA_020446625.1 Erythrobacter sp. | reverse complement strand
CGCCACGTTGCTGGCAAAGGTGGTCACCAGCACCCGGCGGCCCTTGTGCTTGCGCACTTCGTCCAGCAGCGCGGCATAGACGGCACCCTCGCTGCCCGATGGCTGAGGGTTGAACACGTTGGTACTGTCACACACCAGCGCCAGCACGCCCTCGTCCCCGATGGCGGTCAGGTCTTCCTGGGTGGCGGGTTCACCGATGATCGGTTCATCGTCCAGCTTCCAATCGCCGGTGTGGAATACGCGCCCGTGCGGAGTGTCGATCACCAGCGCGTTGCCTTCGGCAATCGAGTGCGCCAGCGGCACGTATTCGATGCTGAACGGGCCAAGTTCGAAGGCCCCGCTTTCCGGCTCGATCACGTTGAGTTCGACGCTGCGGGCCAGCCCGGCCTCCTCCAGCTTGCGCGTGATGAGGTCTGCCGTGAAAGGCATGGCGTAGAGCGGCACGCCAAGGTCTGCGGCGAAATAGGGAATGGCGCCGATGTGATCCTCATGCGCGTGAGTCAGCACCACGCCCAGCAGGTCGCTGGCGCGATCCTCGATGAATTCGAGGTCGGCAAACATCAGCTCTGTGCCGGGATATTCCTGGCTGCCGAAGCTCATCCCCAGGTCCACCATCAGCCACTTGCCCTGGCAGCCATAGAGATTGACGTTCATGCCGATCTCGCCGGAGCCGCCCAGCGCAAGAAACAGCAATTCGTCTTCGGGCTTGAAATTCTTGTTCATCGTTGTCCTGTGCGATCCGCGAGTAACTGCAACCCGCGAATGGTCAGGTCAGCGTCGACACGGTCGAATATGTCGGTTTTCTCGTCGAACAATATGGCGAGCCCGCCGGTTGCTACAACCGTCACCGGGCGACCAATTTCGGCCTTCATGCGCGCGATCAGGCCCTCCATCATGGCCACATAGCCCCAGAACACGCCGATCAGCATCTGGTCCTCGGTATTGCGACCGATCACGCTGCTAGTATCGGGCGCGCGGATCGCGATGCGCGGCAGCTTGGCGGTATTGCCGACAAGGGCATCGAGCGAAAGGTTGATGCCCGGAGCGATGATCCCGCCCTTGTAGGCGCCGGTGTAGTCCACCGCTTCGAACTTGGTGGCGGTGCCGAAATCCACCACGATCATGTCCCCGCCCACCGTGGCGTGGGCGGCGATGCAGTTGAGCGCGCGGTCTGCCCCCAGGGTATGCGGTTGTTCGACGTCGATCTCGAAATCCCAGGCGGCCTTGCCCTCGCCCGCGATCATGGGTTCGATGCCGAAGTATTTCTGCGCCAGCACCGTTAGGTTGTGGTTGGCACGCGGCACCACAGATCCGAAGATGATGCGGGTGATCGCCGAACGCTCGAACCCCTCGATGGCCAGCAGCTGCATCAGCCACACGGCATATTCGTCACCCGTGCGGCGGGGATCGGTCGCGATGCGCCAGCGCGCCTTGATTGTCGCCCCGTCGAACAGGGCGAAGACCACGTTGGTATTGCCGGCATCCACGGCGAGCAGCATGGGATCAATCCTCCAGCATCACGTCGCCCGCGTGGATCACCGTTGTCGTGCCATCGGGCTGCCGCAGCCTTAGCGCGCCAGTCGCGTCGAGGCCATCGTAGGTTCCGGCAATTTCCTCGCCCTTGCCGCCATGCACGCGCAGCGGCGTACCCGGCTTGTGCGCGGCCGCCTGCCAGCGGCGCATGATCGGTTCGGCCCCGGTCTCGCGCCAGCGGCGCAGCTCGACCGCCAGGTGTTCGGCCAGCGTCCGGGAGAACAGGTCGCGCGGCGGGACGGAATTGGCCGTGGCCAGCGCCGTCACCAGGCGGCCTTCCACTTCGGGCGCGGCCACCAGGTTCACGCCGATGCCGATCACCACCGCATCGCCTTCACGTTCCAGCAGCAGCCCGCAGAACTTGGCCCGCCCCAACAGCACGTCGTTCGGCCACTTGAGCAGCAGGGTGGCAGGGTCTGCCAGCAAGGGCAGCACCGCCTCGTAAACCGCAAGTGCGGCCACGAAGCTGAGCGTGGCGGGGGATGGTTCGTGCGGGTGCAGCCGGACCACGGTGGAGCCCATGAAATTGCCCGGCGCATCCAGCCATGTGCGCCCCTGACGCCCGCGCCCGCTGGTCTGGCGGTCTGCGATCAGCCAGTGGCCGTCGGCCAGTGCCTCCCCCGCGCGGAGCCGTGCGAGCAGATCGGCATTGGTGCTGCCGGTTTCGGGGACGAATTCGATCGTGCCGGTCAAGTCAGAGCGCAAGCGCCAGCGATGCCGCCGCCGCGTCCGCCAGGCCGCCCAGCCAGCCCGTCAGCAGGTAGCCCAGCGGCGATATCAGCAGCGCGCAGATCGCCAGCAGCGCCCAGTGCGCGGTGTCGCTTTCGCCCTTCACCGTGTCTGCGGGTTCATCGAAGAACATCACCTTCACCACCTTGATGTAGTAGAAGGCGCCGATCACGCTGGCG
>JAGREI010000390.1 GCA_020446625.1 Erythrobacter sp. | reverse complement strand
ATGTGGCTCTTGCGGTAGGTGCCGATCACCTCGCCATCGGGGCCGATCATGGCCAGGGTGTTGTAGTAGTGATGCCCGTCGCGTTCGAAGAAGCTGGTGGGGATCGCCACGCCCAGCCCCTTCGCCAGCGCCTGCATGGCAATCACCGAGGGGTGTTCCATGGTCGGGCGGGCCAGCGCGAAGAAGGCATCCTTCTCCTCACGGCAGAAGTAGGGGCCGCTGAACAGCTCGGGCGGCAGCACCACTTGCGCACCCTTGCCTGCCGCCTCTTCCACCAGCGCGGCGACATTGGCGATGTTCTCGGCCTCGTCCTCGGAACCGAGGGCAAGCTGGAGGGCGGCGACGGTCAGTGTGGTCATGGCCACGCCAGATAGCTACTGACCGTCGCCACCGCAATCATGCGCGCTTCCTGAACAGCAGGGTCATGCGGTCGCTTTCCCCGATGGCGGCGCGGCGGGCGCGTTCGGCGCTGCCTTCGGGCGCGCCGCGGAAGCTGGGTGACAGGCTCCACACCCCGTCCGGCCAGTTCGCCGGATCGGCGGGGTTGGCGTTGATCTCGCTCGTACCCACCAGTTCGAAGCCATAGGCGCTGAACAGCGCGATCACGTCCTGCTGCCGCTGGTAGCCATTGTCGCCCAGCACATAGGCAGCAGGCGCATCGGCGCGGGCGCGGTGCTGCACCACGCCCACCAGGCCATCGGGCTTCAGCAGGGTGCGCATCGCCACCATGGCATCGTGAAACCAGCCGAGGCGGCGCATGTTGTGGATTTCGCGGAACACCAGCACCCGGTCGACCGTGCCGGCAAAGCTGGCCAGATCGTCATTGGTGTTGAGCCCGTAGACCCGCGCCCCTTCGTTCCCCACCCAGCCGCGGGCTTCGCGCGGCAGGCGGCTGGCGGTGTTGCGATAGGTATCCCAATAGCTCGACATCGCCGGGTCGATCTCCGGATCGAGCCCGATGTAGGTGCCATCGCGCCCGAGGTAGGGGATCAGCACGCGCGAGTACCAGCCGCCGGCGGGCATGAAGTCGACCACGGTCATGCCAGGGCGCACCTCGAAGAAGTCGAGCGTCTGCGCCGGGTGGCGGTACTGGTCGCGCGCGCGATCCTCGTCGCGGCGGGGGTTGGCCAGCGCGGCCTCCATCGGCGTAGCCTGCATCACCGGGTTGGCCTGCTGCGGCTGCTGCTGCGCCGACTGGCGCGGGCCGAGCAGGGCATCGAGCACGCGGTTGACCACCTCGCCCGAACCGGAACCCTGCGAATGGCCCTGAGACTGACCCTGCTGGGCCATGGCGGGTGGGGCCAGCGCCAGGGTGGCGACGGCGACTAGGGTGGCAAAACGCATTGAAACTCTCCCCGATTTCCAGACGAAGTGACGATAGCTGCAACACCGCACATGACAAGCGGGGCAAAGGCCCCCATCTGTCGCCACAGCAAGGAGATGACGATGAGCGAAACGGCAATTGTCGCAGGCGGCTGCTTCTGGTGTACCGAGGCGGTGTTCAACGACGTGATCGGCGTGACCGGCGTGGAGAGCGGCTATATCGGCGGGCACGTGGCGAACCCCAGCTACAAGGCGGTGTGTTCCGGCGCGACCGGCCATGCCGAAGCGGTGAAGGTGACTTTCAACCCCGAGATCGTGAGCCTTGCCGACGTCTACGACATGTTCATGGGCACCCACGATCCCAGCCAACTGAACCGGCAGGGCAACGACATCG
>JAGREI010000389.1 GCA_020446625.1 Erythrobacter sp. | reverse complement strand
GCAAAGGGCACCGGCGGCAGGCTGTCCTGCAAGCTCAGCAGGTTGTGCGCGGCCTCGTCCCCGACAAGGTCGGGCCGGGTGGCCAATGTCTGCCCCAGCTTGATCGCGGCCGGGCCGATTGCCCGGAAGGCCCCGGCATAGTCGGGCGTGGCGGGCTGGAAGGTGCCCAGCCGCGCCAGCCGCACCAGCCGCTTCACCGGCGGCGGCGTATTGGGATCGCGCTCGATTCCGCGTAGCGCACCGTGCCGCGCCAGCGTGCGGCCCCACTTGAGGAGCCGCCAGATATGCGTGGAGGGCCGGGTCACGCGCCTAGACTTTCCACCCCGAATGGATGTTCACCGCGCCGCCCAGGATCTTCTCCACCCTGGTGCGCACGAAGCCCGCATTGCGGATCATCGCTTCGAATTCGGCGGGCTTGGGAAAGCGGCGGATCGATTCGGCCAGGTAGCGATAGCTGTCCTCGTCATCCGCGATCAGCTTGCCGATCTTGGGCATCAGCTTGTGCGAATAGAGATCGTAGACTTCCTTGAAGCCGGGCCATTCGGTGGTGCTGAATTCCATGCAGTAGAAACGCCCGCCGAACTTCAGCACCCGGTGCGCCTCGGCTAGGGCCTTGTCGATATAGGTCACGTTGCGGATGCCGAAAACGATGGTGTAGGCGTCGAACTGGCGGTCCGGGTAGGTCAGCGCCTCGGCATTCTGGCATGACCACGACAGGCCATCTATCCCGCGTTCCATCGCGCGCTCGATGCCCACGTCGAGCATGTCCTGGTTGATATCGGCCACCACCACTTCGGCGCCCAGGGCGGCCATGCGGAAGGCGATGTCGCCGGTGCCGCCAGCCATGTCGAGAATCGCCTCGTGCGGCTGCGGCTTCACCCGGCGGACGAACTGGTCCTTCCACAGGCGGTGCATCCCGCCCGACATGGCATCGTTCATGATGTCGTACTTGCGCGCGACATTGGAGAAGATGGCGCCCACGCGGCCCGTCTTCTCGTCCGCATCGATATCTTCGTAACCGAAGGAGACCTTTTCGCTCATGGCGCTCGCCTTAGGAGAGATTGCGGCCCGGTCAAAGGGTGATTAGAGCCACCGCCATGCCGGAATTACCCGAAGTAGAGACGACGGTGCGCGGCCTTGCGCGCTATCTTGATGGCGCGCGCATCGAACGGGTCATCACCAATCGGCCCGACATGCGCTTCCCCTTCCCCGCTGGACTGGGGCAGGCGCTGACCGGAGCGAGGGTGACCGGCCTCTCGCGCCGCGCCAAGTATGGCCTGCTGGCCACCGACCGGGCGCAGACCTTCATCTTCCACCTCGGCATGAGCGGCCGCTGGCGGATCGACCCGGCCCAGCCCGACAAGCACGATCACCTGGTGCTGGAGACGGCGCACAACCGCTTCGCCCTGAACGACCCGCGTCGCTTCGGCTATGTCGACCTGGTCGATACGGCCGCGCTGCACCTGTGGCCCGCCTTCGCCGCGATGGGGCCGGAACCGCTGGGCGACGGCTTCACGGTCGAGCACCTGCGCCAGGCGATCAGGGGACGCAAACAGGCGATCAAGCTGCTGCTGCTCGATCAGCACGTGGTGGCGGGCCTGGGCAATATCTATGTCTGCG
>JAGREI010000388.1 GCA_020446625.1 Erythrobacter sp. | reverse complement strand
CTCTACCTGTTTGCCGCCTTCCTGATTTTCACCGGCGTGAAGATGTTCTTCGCCGGGGACCATCAGCCGGACATTGCCAACAACCCGTTCGTGCGCTGGATTTCCCGGCACCTGCGGGTGACACCCGAACAGCACGGCCAGCATTTCTTCGTAAAGCAGACCGATGCGAAAACCGGCAAGCTGGTAACGGCGGTCACGCCGCTGTTCGTGGCGCTGGTGGTGATCAACCTGGCCGACCTCGTGTTCGCGGTCGACAGCGTGCCCGCGATCTTCGCGATCACCACCGATACCTTCATCGTCTACACCAGTAACATCATGGCGATCCTGGGCCTTCGTGCCCTGTACTTCGCACTCTCGGCGATGGTGCATCGCTTCTACTACCTGAAGTATGCGCTGGCGGCGGTGCTGGTGTTCATCGGCGCGAAGATCTTCGTCACCGACTTCGTGCTGGGCGGCGGTAAGTTCCCGCCTGCGGTGAGCCTGCTGGTGACGGCCGCGCTGATTGCGGCGGGAATCGGATATTCCTTGTGGAAGACCCGCCACGGCGAGGATGCGGCACCGCAGTTGCCATCGTCCTGATCGCTCCGCGATGGCCCGGTGCGCCCACCGTAACTGGCGCACCGGGCAGTTTCCTACAGCCGAATGGTCCTGCCAGCACGATTGCCATGCGCTGCCCCTTCGCCCTGACCTTCCAGCCTCGTGCAACCCGCTGGCACCGGCTTGCGCGGGAGTGGCGCTTTTCTCCCCCAGGACACTGTCACACCTGTCACACCTTGGCTCTGGCGCCAGGCAAACCAGCGGGTTACACTCCCTGCCGGTCGCACCCATCGAAACCGGGAGCCCAAGCCAATGAACATGACGCCGCGTAACGTGATCCTGCTCGTCCTTGCCGTGGTGGTGGGCATGGTGGCGGGGCTTGCCTTCCCCCTGCTCGGGCTGGTGCTGCTGCTGCCGCTGATGGGCTATGTGATCTACATCCTCGCTGCCAACAAGGGCGCCACGGAAGCCGATCCCGCCGCCGCCGAAGCCGCGCGCCAGTTCACCGCTGGGCCGGGCAAGGCCGCGATCTACGTGATGCGCAAGGGCTTCATGGGCGGGCAGCAGGGGATGAACGTGGTGATCGACGGCGGGCTGAAAAGCCAGTTCCGCACCGGGCGCTTCGTCAAGGCCGAAGTCGATCCCGGCTCGCACACGGTCTACGCCCGGATGAACGCGCAGACCGAGGGGACGGCGGTGAACCACGGGCTGACGCTGGCCGAGGGTGAATGCGTGCTGCTCGACGCCAAGCTGGAAGTGGGCGCGCTGCAAGGCAAGCTGGTGTTCCTCGAAACCCGCGATCCGGGCGAGGCGCGGGGCAAGCTAGCGGGGCTGAAGCTGGTCGACTGGCAAGCTCAATAGGTTCCGCACGTTCACCTGCGGGCGTCATAACATTAACAAATGGGCAACAGGCCGGTTCAGACAAGGCTCATCGCGAATCGATAGTTTGACCTCCATCGACGATTTCAAAGGCTGCATCACTCGGGCGCCAATGGTCTGAATGGAGGAGATCTAGCGATGCAACTTGCACAGTTCCTGAAGTCCAGCGGCATGGCCGCTCTTGCCCTGGCCATGACGGCCTCGCTCATGCCGGCGGCCGCCAGTGCCACCGAGAATGCCTCGGCCAGTGCCGACAGCCAGCGCAGCAACGATGGCCAGCGCGGCAACGGTGAAGGCCGTCGCAGCGGTGGCGGCGAAGCGCGCGGCAATGGCGGCAATCGTGGCGGGGAAGCGCGCGGCAATGGCGGCAATCGCGGCGGCCAGGCGCAGGGCAACCGCGCCCCGCGCGAAGTGCGCGAGGCGCCGCAGCAGAACCGCGGCCAGGCCGAACAGGGGCGCACGCAGCAGCGCAGCGATGCCGGTCAGCGCCAGGTCGCCCAGCGCCAGTCGAACAACGGCAATCGTGGCAACTGGAACGCCAATGGTGGCCAGCGCAACAACGGCGGCAACTGGAATGCGAACGGCAGCCAGCGCCAGGGCGGCAGCGGCTACCGCGACGCCAACCGCAACAACGGCGGCAACTGGAACGCCAATGCCAATCAGCGGCGCGACAACAATCGCACCAACGACAGCCAGCGCAACCGCGGCTATGCCGATGCAGGTCGCAACCGCACCTACACCGACAACAACCGTCGTGATCGCAACTGGAACGACAACAACCGTCGTGATCGCAACTGGAACGACAACAACCGTCGCGATCGCAACTGGAACGACAACAACCGTCGCGATCGCAACTGGAACGACAACAACCATCGCGACAGCAACTGGAACGATCGCAACCGTCGCAACGACAACTATCGCGACAACAACCGGCGCTACGACAATCGCCGCGATGCCTATCGCGATGGTCGCCGCGACGGTTACCGCGATGCGCGGCAGGACTATCGCCGGTGGAACCGCGACAGCTGGCGGCGGGATAACCGCTACAACTGGTACAACTACCGGTCCCACAACCGCAGCATCTATCGGCTGGGCTCCTACTACTCGCCCTATCGCAATTACCGCTACAGCCGCCTGAGCATCGGCTTCTTCCTCGACAGCCTGTTCTTCGGCAGCCGCTACTGGATCAACGACCCGTGGCAGTACCGCCTGCCCGAAGTCTACGGCCCCTATCGCTGGGTGCGCTATTACGACGACGTGCTGCTGGT
>JAGREI010000387.1 GCA_020446625.1 Erythrobacter sp. | reverse complement strand
TCGGTGCGCAGGCCCGCCTGCACGTTCTCGAAGGTGGTGTCGTAGACCGGTTCTCCCCTGGCGAAGGGGTGGTTCATGTCCGCCAGCATCTGCCTTGCGGCGGGCTTGATGTCGATTTCCTCCGCCGTGACGTGGAACGCCTCCATCAGCTTCCAGGCATTGCTCTTCGTCTCGTCCGAGGTGGCGAAGCCGGGCATGGTATAGGCGCGGATCGTGCTGCGCGGCAGGCCCAGCATGTCGCAAGCCTTGGCCGCCACGATCAGTGCATGAGTGGAATCGAGCCCGCCGGAAATGCCGATCACCAGGCTTTGCGCCCCGGTCGACTGGATTCGCCGCATCAGGGCGTCGACCTGGATGTTGAACGCCTCGTAGCAATCATCGTCCAGCCGTTCGAGCCGGTTGGGAACGAAGGGGAAGCGGCGCACGCGGCGGGCAAGGCCGACATCGCCCCGGCGATAGCGATGCTCGAACCCGATGGTGCGGAACCGGTCTTCGGGCCGCCCGGCATCCTCGGCGGCATCGTTAAAGGTGCCCATGCGCATCCGTTCGGCGAGCACGCGGCGGGTATCGACGTCGGCCACGCACAGTTCGGGCGTCAGTTCGAAGCGCACGCTTTCCACCAGCAGGTCGCCCAGTTCGTAGACCATGCCTTGCCCGTCCCACGAAAGGTCCGTGGTGCTCTCGCCAAAGCCGCTGGCCGAATAGGCATAGGCACAGACCGAGCGGCTGGAGCTGGCGCGGCACAGCAGATGGCGCTCGTCGCTCTTGCCGATGGTGATGTTGCTGGCCGACAGGTTCAGCAGGATCGTGGCACCCGCCAGCGCGGCCATGGTGCCGGGCGGGGTGGGGCTCCAGTAATCCTCGCAGATCTCGATCCCGAAGGTGAAGCCGGGCAGGTTGCCGGCACTGAACAGCAGGTCGACGCCGAAGGGAATCTCGTCCCCGTTCACCGCGATCCACAGGTCGCGGCAGGTGTTGCCGCGAGCGAACCAGCGTTTCTCGTAGAATTCGCGGTAATTGGGCAGGTAGCTCTTGGGGACAGCGCCCAGCACCTGGCCGTGGGCGATTACCACCGCGCAATTGTAGATTCGCCCGTTGCGCCGCAGCGGCGCGCCCACCACCAGCACCGGGGTTACGTCCTCGCTTGCCAGGCGGATCGTCTCGATCGCGCGTTCGGCGGCGTCGAGCAGCGCGGTCTGCACGTGCAGGTCGTCGAGCGCGTAGGAGGAGACGCACAGCTCGGGGTAGAGCAGCAGGTCGACGTTGAGATCGTGCGCGCCCCTAGCCTGTTCGATGATCCCGGCGACGTTGTAGGCGACATCGGCGGTCCGGCAGCTGGGCGTGGCGGTGGCCAGGCGGACGAAGCCGTGGCTGTGCAGGTCGAAGAAGTCGAACTTGGCCTGGGTCATCGGGGTTTCGCCTTCTGCGGGTTCGAGGAAATCGCCGGGCTGGCAAATGCCGAGATCGGCCAGGCGGCGCTGGGTGGCGGGGCGGGGGACCTTGCCCTTGGCTTCCCAGCCATAGACGGTGCGGCTGGGCCAGTGTTCCGGCGCGCCGTAGGCCCGGCCGAATTCCTCCGCGCTCAACGGCGGGTCATGCGCTTCGCGCCACGCGCGGATTTTCTGCCCGGCCAGATGCATGTAGGCAGGGTATCCGAAAAGGATACTGGATGCAAGAGTGCCGCCTCTTCGGGGGGGAAGCGGCGGCGCTCGTCATTTGCGGGTGTCAGGGATCAGCGGCAGCGCGCGCTGCCGCGATCGATCTCGCGGCCCAGCACGCCGCCCAGCACCGCGCCCAGCAGCGTGCCGACGGTGCGGTCGCCACGGGTATCGATACTGCGGCCCACCAGCGCGCCACCGGCAGCGCCGATGATCAGCCCGGTCGTGCCGTTCTCGCGCTGGCAGTAGTAGCGGCCATCGCGGCCCTGCCACACGCGGTCGCCACGGTAGACGCGGCGCGGCTCGTAATAGCGGCCCTGGCTGTCGTAGACACGGTCGCGGCGATCGTCCGAACGGCGGTCGCGGCGCTCGTAGCGGTCACGGCCACGATCGTGGTCGCGATATCCGTGCGCGGGCGCCCAGGCGGGCGGTCCATTCTGCGCCGCAGCGGGGGCAGCCGGGATCGCCAGCGAAGTGGC
>JAGREI010000045.1 GCA_020446625.1 Erythrobacter sp. | reverse complement strand
TGATGCCCACCGCCTTCAGCAGCACCACGTCTTCGGCAAAGTCTTCCGCCGCAGCGGGATCGCCCATGGCGTGGCCGCCGTATTTGACGACGAAGCTCTTGCCCGCATAACGCTGGAAATAGGGCAGCGCCTCGATCAGCGTTTCGGCTTTCGCCAGCATGCGTTCATGGGTCGGATCAGTCATGGTGTGCCGCCCTTAGCCCGCCAGTAACGCCACGCCAATAGGTGCTTGCAGCCGCTGGACGGCAATGGGACAAGCGCACCCATGAAAAGTGCGAAATACGAAGAGCTGATCGAGCCGCTGCAACTCGAACTGGCGGCCATGGCGCGCTGGGCCAAGGCCACGGGCGAACGCATCCTGATCGTGTTCGAGGGGCGCGACACCGCCGGCAAGGGCGGGGCGATCCAGGCGATCCGCGAACGGCTCAATCCGCGCCAGTGCCGGGTGGTGGCCTTGCCCAAGCCGAGCGACACCGAACGCACCCAGTGGTATTTCCAGCGCTATGTCCCGCACCTGCCCGGCGCGGGCGAGATCGTGCTGTTCGACCGTTCATGGTACAACCGCGCGGGCGTGGAAAAGGTGATGGGCTTTGCCACCGACGAACAGGTGCTGCTCTTCCTGCAACAGGTGCCCACCTTCGAGCGGCTGCTGGTCGACGATGGCATCCGGCTGTTCAAGTACTGGCTCTCGGCCAACCAGGAGGAACAGGAAAAGCGCTTCGCCGAACGCCGCGAAGACCCCTTGAAGCGCTGGAAGCTGTCGCCCATCGACGTCGCCGCGCGCGAGAAGTTCGCCGAATACAGCCGCGCGCGCGAGACCATGTTCACCGCCACCCACACCGCCTGGGCGCCGTGGACCGTGGTCGATTTCAACGACCAGAAGCACGGCCGCCTGACGCTGATCCGCGACCTGCTCGACCGGGTGCCGGATACCGAGGTGACCGAAGAGAAGCTGGAATGGCCGCCGCTCGACCATCCACCGCTGCACGAGGAGTTCGGCCTGCTGCACCCGCTCCGGCCCCACCCCGTCAAGGACTGACCCCTGCCACGCCCGCCCCGGTTCGACGCCCGCTGGCAACAGCGCAGGCGCTGGCAGGCGCGCTGGCGCAGCTGGCGCTGGCTGCTGGTGCTGGCACTGGTGCTGGGCGCCTGGCTGCTGGTGCGGCAGCTGGGCTGGGCCGAGGGCGAATGGGACAGGACCGAACGCCAGTTCACCATCTGCGGGCAAGGATCCTCCGCCGCCTGCGTGGTCGACGGCGACACCCTGCGCCTGGGCCAGCGCCGCGTGCGCCTGACCGGCTTTGACGCGCCCGAACTGCACGGCCAATGCGATGCCGAAAGCCAGCTTGCCCGCGCGGCGCGCGACGAGCTGGCGGCCTGGCTCAACCGCGGCGCGTTCGAGATGGATGGCGGTGCCGATCCCCCGCGCGACCAGTATGGCCGCGAACTGCGCGAAGTGCGGCGCGGCGGCGAACTGCTGGCCGATAGCATGATCGAACGCGGGCTGGCGCGGCGCAGCCGGCTCGACCGGGGGTGGTGCTAGGGGGGCTAGACCGCAAAGGGCGCGCTGGCGAGCACTTCGGTCGAGCGGTCGTCAGGGTCGACCTGGGCCAGCAGGGCATCGCGCCGGTGCAGCATGGCGGCCAGGTCCTGGTGGCACGCGATCGCCGCCAGCGTCAGCCAGCGGCTCACTTCGGCGAGGCCCTGCGCTTCCCCGGCGCGCGACAGGTCGAGCCGGTCGAGCCGCGCGATCATGGCCGGTGCCGCGAAGAACCAGTCTTCGGTGACCCAGCGGCTGGTGGCGATCCAGCCGGTGGGCAGGCCCTCCACGTCGAAGCACAGCGCGGCGACGTGGACCGTCTGCGCCGCGCCCTGCCCTGCGGGTGATGCCAGCACCTCCTCCCCGGCGAAGGCAGCCAGCGGCAGGAACAGGTGGAAGTGGCCATGTTCACGCTCGCCCCGCTGTTCCGGCGGGTGCGCGTGGTAGTACCAGCAGGCCTGGCTATCCGGATCGGTCGCATCGCCGGGCGGATAGTGCTGCCACTGGGTGAAGACCTCCGGCGGCGCGGGCAATACGCGCTCGATCAGCGTGCGCCCCTCGCGCGCCATCGCCGCGCTCAAGGCCAGCAGGTCGGCGCGCGAGGAGGCCGGGTCACTCGGCAGGCGTGGCATCCTCGGCGGGCGCTTCTGTGGCGGCATCCTGCGCCATCGACTGGCGCGACACCGCGCCGCAGCCGGGGTGCAGGCTGGCCGGATGCGGATTGGCCGGAGCGGTCTGGGCGGAGCAGGTCCCGCAGGCCCGATCGCAAGCCGAAAGCGCGGGCGCGGCGAGCGCCAGGCCGCCGGCCACCTTGAGGAAACTGGCAAGGGCATTGTCGGGCATTAGGCTCTCCTTCGGGCAGCGGTTTGCGCGTTTACCGCTTGCTAACCAAATTCCGCGTATAAATCCGGCCACTTGTCCGGCCAACCGTTAACCGGGCACAAGCATGGGAGGCGGGCATGGCATCCAGCCACAGCAATTCCGGCGCGAGCGAGCGCCGCCAGGGCGACCGGCGCCAGCAGCAGGTGCCGATCGACTTCCCCGATCGCCGCCAGGGCGACCGGCGCAGCGGCGCAGATCGCCGCCAGCACCCGCGCGACTGAACCTGCCGCGCAGGACCGGCAGCAGCCGGTCGCAAACAGTCCTCGCTTGGGCGCAAGCCCTGCCAGCCAGTCTCTTGGCAGAACCCCGGCACGGGCGCACATGGCGCGCCGACAGGGGACATGTCGCGAAGGACTCGATCCAGATGAAGACCATTGCCGCACTTACCGCCGCACTCGCGCTTGGCGCATTCGCGGTTCCCGCCGTGGCGCAGGACGCGCCGGGCAAGCCCGCCGCCGATACCGCGGCGCCCGCTCCGGCTCCGGCTCCGGCCCCCGGCGTTGACAAGCCCGCCGAAAACCCCGCTCCTTCGGCTGACGAAACCGCCGAACAGGCCGCCGCGCGCGAGGCCAAGCTGCACGACGCGCACCAGGGCTGATCGCCCGCCCAACCCTGGCCCGACCTGCCCGGCGACCACGTCAGCGGGTCGGCCAGATTCTCTAGTGGTGCTGCTGTTCCGGGGGCAGCGCCCACGGATTGACGTGGTGCTGCTCTTCCTGCTGCTGGCCATGCCCGGCGACCTGAACCGCCGCGCCCAGCAGTTCCACGCCCGGATCGCTGCCGTCCTCGCGCGGGACCGAGCAATAGGCAGTCAGCAGCACGCCCGACGCCCAGATGAGCGCCCGCCAGCGGCTGCGAAAGATCGCCTGGTACTTGCTGCCGAACATGCCGCGATCATGCGCCGCCAGTGGTTAAGGCCGGGTTTGCGCGCCTAGCCGCCCAGCTGCCACCCGATCACCCCGCCGATCACCAGCACCTGGAGCACGGCAATGGTCGTGAGCTGGGTGTTGAAGGGCTGCTTGCGGGTCTTGTGGCGGAACAGGCTGCGCGCGGCATAGGCGCCGGGGGTGCCGCCGATCAGCGCCAGTCCCAGCAGGGTATCCTCACGCAGGCGCCAGCCGCCGCCGCGGGCCTGCACCTTGTCGATCCAGAAGGCGAAGAAGGCGGCCATGTTCACCGCGGCCAGGGCCAGGACCAGCAGCAGGGGATCGACCAGATCGAGCATCGCGCACTTGTGGCAGGCAGCGGTAAAGGATGGGTTAGAGCGCCGCGATCACACCCAGGTGCCGCCTTCGCAGGGGACGGCGTGCTGCTGGCAGAACGCCGCCAATGCGTCGACCGCGCCGGGATCGCCATCCAGCCGTTCGGCCAGCAGGGCGAAGGCCAGTCGCCCCACCGCAGAGGCGGGAATGTCGACCCAGAATTCGTAGTCCGAATCGCCCCACACTTCCTCCACCTGGCTGCCCACGTCGCCGCCTTCCAGCCGCAGCGAACCGTCGGCGTTGAGATGCAGGTCAATGGTGCGGCGGTTGCCGGGCAAGTCCTGCTCGGCAATCCGGCGGTGCAGTTCGCTGGCGGTGGGGGACACGGGCGGCACTCCTTTCGGACATGCAGCATATGCCCCCCGCCATGGCGTGCCTAGTGGCGCCTATTCGGCAGGCGTTTCCGCTGCCGGAGTGGCTTCCTCGGCGGGAGCATTGGTCATCTCGGTTTCAGGCAGGTCGACCGGCACCGCGTCGGGATCGGGCTGGGTCACCTGCAATTCACCGCCCGACTCGTCGACCGTGTCGGTGGTCATGGTGGTGTCGTCGGCATCGCTGCCGCAAGCGGCAAGCGCGAGAGCGGCGCCCAGCGGCAGCAGCAGGCGGGCGGCGGTGGTGGCTTTCATGGGTCGAGTCTCCTTGGGAGGGCGGGGAACGCCAGTCTGCGCCACCCCGCCGCGTTCAACAAGTGTCCGGGCGAGCCGGACGCCGTCAGGCGTCGGTGCGGGCCTTGGCGACGATGGCGGTGATCTCGTCGAGCAGGCCCAGGCGCTGCGCCTTCAGCGCGGCGGCGTGTTCGTCGGACAGCGCCTCGACCTCGCTCTCGTTGCGATGCACCGCGCGGTTCACCTCGTGATACTCGTCCGCCAGCTTCGCGAAGTGCGCGTCATTCTGCTTGAGCTTGCTGACCAGCGCGGCGTCGCGCTTGAAGATCTCGGTCAGTTCGTTGGGGGTATGCTGAGACAATGGGGCTTCCTTCCTGTGGTTATGCCTGAGGCACTAGCGCGGTGGCGCGGGCCATGGATTGACCATGGTCAATCCCGCAGGCCACGGCAACGAAATTGACGAACCTGACATCGTGACGATGGCTGTTTCGCAGGATTATAGCGTTGTTTCCGTAAGTTAGTACCATTTGGCGAAGTTGACACCCCATGCGGTTGGCGCGGGCTTGCCGGGTGCCTCGCATCGGGCGGGCAGAGCCGGTTGCAGGCGCTGTAGGAAAGGGTCTGGCACCGTGGATTGCCCCCTTCGCGGACTTGGCGAGCGCGGCCCGTTCAGGCGCCAGCCTCGGCATTCTCCTGCGATCGCAGCAGCGACTGCAAGACGGCCACCCGCTTGCGCTCCTCGACAAAGGCGTGCTCGGGATGGGCATGGATCCGTTCGAGCAGGCTCTTGAGCTCGTTCCTGCGGTCCTGGGCGGTGGTGTCCTGCATGGTTTCTCTCCTCTACGGGAGAGAACGCGGGAGGGTGGGGGTAGTTCCGGGGCTTCCGCTTCCCTAGCGGTAGGGTTCGCAGGCGATCCCGTCGCCGTCGCCGTCCATGCCTTCACGGTAGCCCGGCTGGCCGCGATAGATCGGGGCGAGTCCGAGCGCGCGGACTTCGTTGCAGCCAGAGTAGTAGGCGCTGGCTTCGATGGCCGCGCGCTCTTCGGGGCTCATGGCGAGATATTCGAACTGGTCGGAGAAGTACCACGTCCCCCCAAACGCCGCCGCCGCGCAAAGCGCGATGTCGGCATAGCCGAAGGACCGTCTGCGAGGCGAGCGGTAGCGTGGCATGGCGCGAGTCTACGCCGGGGTGATTGCGCAGAGGTAAATGCGCAAGTTCGTCACTCCCGCGCAGGCGGGAGTCCAGTTGCGAGCTTGCCTGGATCCCCGCCTGCGCGGGGATGACGGAAGGGTGAGGCGGGCCGCTGGCAGGTGCTGGCGCGCTGGGTGAACGAGAACCTCGCGTTCGGCTCACTGTATGTCTTCCCGACGCAATGGGCGGTCGAGGCCTCGTGACACGAGGCGATGGCAGGGACGGTGTACAGCTATGCGGAGCCGAAGGGGGGTGGTGATAGGGACAAAGGCGCGTGTTGGAGACAGACCAGCCTAGTGGTTCCAAATATGTAGCGTTTCTGCGTCGATGAATTTTAGTTCGAGTGGCTTGAAGGCGGGCCTTGCCAAAGCCATTGCCTCTGCCTTTGCCACGACCGCCTTGTTCCATTCGTCGTTCACGTCGCCGAAAATGCTAACGTAGAGGCGCCCACAACCTCCTTTGCGGATCCGTTTGAGAACATGCTCATCGTTGTCTGCAAGTGAATGGCCAATCACGAAGATAGAATTTTGCTTGGATTTACAGCATTCTGCAAATGATCTTAGCCCTTTGGCTAGATAAGCGTTGTTGTTGATCCGAGCGAGCTTCTGTTCGGTATTGCCTTCCGAAACAAACAGCGGAAATCGATTCTCGTCTAGCGCAGCACGAATTTGATCCATCAAGGGCTTATTCCCTGCGCGCTCCCAACACAGCTTCGCTAGTTCTGAACCCCGCTGATAGAGATGCAAGGCACCATGAAGAAACGTGATCGTTTGGCCTTTTGATGCCTCATACTGTTCCCAAGCAACATATTCGGCATCGTAGTCGTCCTCAGGCGCGCGGAATCCATCGTCATTCCCAAGAACCTGATCAGGGTTTAGGCTGAAACCTCCATCACCCCAATCGATCGAAAAAATGTCATGTAGGATCGACCAGTATAGAAGCAGGTCGTAATTTAGCGAAAATATCTTTCCTGGCTTTTCAAGCTCACCGCCAATAAAATTCGCAAGGAAGGCTCGGCAATTTTGATACTGCTCTTCGGAAATCTCACTTGGCCTTGATGGGTGCCTTCCCGCAATTGCTTGGACAAGAACGTCCTTCAGCAACTCGGCGTGCGCTTCCATGAGGGCTTTATCAAACCCGTAGAGAGGCCCCAACTTCGCCGCACGCTGGAGCGTTTCCATCACAAGTTCGAAGTCCGTCGTCTCCAAGAGCTCGAAGGCCATCAACAATTCTGGGTGCTTCTCGAACAGCCCTCCATCCTTCGCCTCTTGGAAGAGAGAAGCATAACGGAAGCAGTCTGGAAAGAGTGATATGCTGAAGCCGTTCCCGATGAGAAGATGTCGCCGTTCACCCTCAGTTTCGTCAAGCGCGGCCGCAAAACTGATGAGCTCAGGCATCTAACCTACTCCGCCGCCACACTCCCCGCGTCACCCGCCTTCGGCGCCACATCGCCAAACATGTCCGGCCCCTCGTCCTCGACCTCGTTCGCGGCCTTGCCCTTCGCCTTCTGGCGCTGGTCGAAGCTGGCCCAGACGTCCTGCCAGTTGCCGCGGGTGGCGCCCTTTGAGTACTCGGTGGCGCGGGTTTCGAAGAAGTTGGCGTGTTCCACCCCGTTCAGCAAAGGCGCGAGCCAGGGCAGCGGGTGGTCGTCGACCATGTAGATCGAGGGTAGGCCCAGCTGGCCCAGCCGCCAGTCCGCGATGTAACGGATGTACTTCTTGATCTCCTTCGCCGTCATGCCCGGCACCGGGCCTTTCTCGAAGGCGAGGTCGATGAAGGCATCTTCCAGCCGCACGGTCTTCTGGCACATGTCCATGATGTCTTCCTTCACCGCCTTGGTGAGGCAGTTGCGCTCGGCGCAGAAGGCGTGGAACAGGCGGGTGATGCCTTCGCAATGCAGGCTTTCGTCGCGGACGGACCAGCTGACGATCTGCCCCATGCCCTTCATCTTGTTGAAGCGCGGGAAGTTCATCAGCATCGAAAAGGAGGCGAACAGCTGCAGGCCTTCCGTGAACGCACCAAAGACGGCCATGGAGACCGCGATGTCTTCATTCGTCTTGGTGTCAAACTG
>JAGREI010000386.1:2849-3031 GCA_020446625.1 Erythrobacter sp. | reverse complement strand
CTTCCGCTTCGATCTGCTGGATCAGGTTCACTGGTCCAAGTCCTTCTGTTTTCGCCGCGCGCCAGAGGCAGACTGGACCCGATCGCCACAATGGCGATCCCAAAGATCCGGCCTGCGTAACCGAGTATCGTCTTCGCTCCTCGCCTTGCGCCAAGCAGCGATTTTCGCATGATCCCCCGATC
>JAGREI010000386.1:0-2824 GCA_020446625.1 Erythrobacter sp. | reverse complement strand
CTTCCCATTCGACAGGTCGGGTATATTGCGGGTATTCGAGCAAACCGTCCTCGAACGATTCCTCATGCCCGCTGGAAGCCGCGCCCATTACGCCGGGAAGCAGGCGAATGCAAGCATCGAGTATGGCCAGCGCAGCAGGCTCTCCGCCGGAGAGAACCACGTCTGCCAGGCTCACCTGTTCGATGTGCGGACGCGCTTCGAAAAAGCGTTCGTCGAAGCCCTCGAACCGACCGCAGATGAGGGTGACGCCGGGGCCAGCTGCGATGGCGCGGATACGCTCCTGCGTGATCGGACGCCCACGCGGAGTCATGGCGAGCACGGGCCGCGCATCGGCCACGCTATCCAGCGCCGAGGCCAGCACGTCGGCCTTCAACACCATCCCCGCCCCGCCCCCGGCAGGCGTATCGTCGACGGTGCGGTGCTTGTCCTCGGCAAAGTCGCGGATCTGCACCGTCTCGCACGACCAGTCCCCCCGCTCCAGCGCCCTTCCGGCAAGCGACAGGCCGAGCGGACCGGGAAACATCTCCGGGTAGAGCGTCAGGATTGTGGCGGCGAAGGTCATCGTGCTTTCCTGCGCTTGGTCAGGATGCGGAACAGGAGCGTCGCCGGCACGGCAATGATGAGATATGCGGCAGGCAAGGCCACTCCGAAGAAACCCAAGGCGACGAAATCCGCGCGACCAGCGTTGAAGTCGGTGGCCGGATCCCAGTTGGCCGGGACCATGCGCGGGAACGCCAGAACCGACAGAGCCATTCCCCATGAGAGAAGGGGCACAATTGCTATCGCGAACCACCAGCCGGGTAGCTTCCTGTCCGCCCTCATACTGCGGAAAAGCACGGAGCAACCAGCCGCAAACGCTATCGCCACCAGAAGGTCTTGCAGGTCAGACATGGCCTGCCTCCGGCGACAGGCCGAGCGGACCGGGAAACATCTCCGGGTAAGGGGTGAGGATGGTGGCGGCGAAGGTCATTGGCGCGGCGTTAGGCGCGCGCGGCGCCGAGCGCAATCAGCCCTCGATCAGTTCGGGTTCGTCAGCCTCCACCTGCGGAACTGCGCCCCCGCTCCGCGCCAGTCGCTGGGTGGCCCACCAGGCGGGCGGCAGGCAGCAGACCGAGAGGATCACGAAGAAGGCCAGCACCAGCGCGGCGAAGCTGACCCAGAAATCGCCGTCCAGCCGGTCGACATCGGTCAGGAAGCCGCCGATGGCCACGCTCATCGGCAGCGCGGCGGCCATGCCGGAGGCGATCAGCACGCGCCTGGTTGCGCTCATGCGCGGCGCGACAAGGTGCAGGCCCAGCGCCAGGCCCGCCGACATGGCGGCGATCACGCCGATTCCCAGCATTACCCACAGCAGCCACATGGCACTCACCCTTCCGCTCGCGTCCCGGCGGGTGTGTTAGCGCAGTAGCACGGTCGTTACAAGAATGGTCTCAACCCTGCGCCAGGAACGCGTCCAGCTTGGCGAAGCTGCCGCCCCAGCCGCCTTCCATGCTGGCCATCTGCTTGACGAACATGGCAAGGCCCGCCTCGTCGTATTCGATGGGGGTCCAGCGCAGCGTGAGCATGGTGCCACCCTCGGCTTCTGCCAGATCGACCTCGGTCAGCAGGGTACGCGGCCATTCGTCGAAGAACGGCGGGGAACACTTCTCGCCTTCGCGGGTGCAGAAGCTCTGTTCCCAGGCCACCCGGTGCGGGCGGCGCAGTTCGCGCCACAGGCACAGCGAGTACATGGCATCCACGCCAGGCATCACGGTGGCCGAAATCGAGGTCTTGCCCTCGGCCAGTTCGCCGCTCACCAGCTCGACGGTGGAGCCCGCCGGGCCGGACCAGGCGACCATCTTTTCCAGGTCCGCCCATGCCTCGTAAACCTGCTCGATCGGCGCGGCGAAATGGCGGCTGATGGTGAAGACGGGGACATGGCTGGCAGTCATGGCTGGTCTTTCTGCTGGTCGAGGAACTGGGCAAGGCGGTCGAGCCGGTCGGGCCAGTAGCGGGCCATTTCGGCCAGGAACTGCTGCGCGCGGTCGAGCCCCTCCGGCTTGAGGCGGCGCGGGCGCGACTGGCCCTGCTGCGCGGTCTCGATCAGCCCCGCCTCCTCCAGCACGCGCAGGTGGCGCGAGACGGCGGGCTGGCTGATCGGGAACTGCGCGGCGATTGCGCTGACGCTCGCCTCACCTTGCGCCAGTTGCGCCAGGATCGCCCGCCGGGTGGGATCGGCCAGCGCGGCAAAAGCGAGATCGAGCGACTCGTTCATAGCCGCCTTATTATATAACTGATGCGTTATGTAAACTCAGTCGACGAAGTCGTCGCTGACGGTCAGGCGTTCGCCGTCCCAGCCAGGCACGGCTTCCACCCGCATCGGGACCATGAAGGTCTTGCCGTCGATCTTGCGGATCTCGATCACGTCGCCCGCGCCGAAATCGTGCACGGCCTCGACCTCGCCCAGCGGAGTGCCGCTGGCGGACACGGCTGCAAGGCCGATCAGGTCTGCGTGGTAGTATTCGCCCTCGGCCAGCGGCGGGAGGGCGTCTCGCGACACGGCAAGCGTGGTGCCGCGCAGTTTCTCGGCCATGGTGCGATCCGGCACCTCGGCAAAGCGGGCGATCGCCCCGCCCTTGCCGTCATCGCGCAAGGCGGACAGCGTCAGCGCGCCCCCGGGAACATGGGCATTGAACTGCTTGTGCGGCCTGAGCGAGGCGATCCCGTCGCCAAACAGCTTCAGCCGCACCTCGCCCGCCACGCCGTGTGCGCCGGTAACGGCAGCCAGCGTGACGGGGCGGGTGCGCGCGTCCCCCTCCCGCTTGCGGGAGGGGTTAGGGGTGGG
>JAGREI010000385.1 GCA_020446625.1 Erythrobacter sp. | reverse complement strand
TACGAGCTGATGCTGCGCCAGCACGTCGAAAGCGGCGCGGATGTCACCATCGGCTGCCTGGTGGTGCCGCGCATGGAAGCCACCGGCTTCGGGGTGATGCAGGTGGACAAGACCGACCGCATCACCGCCTTCGTCGAAAAGCCCAAGGACCCGCCCGGCATTCCCGGCCAGCCGGACATGGCGCTGGCGAGCATGGGCATCTATGTGTTCGAGACGCAGTTCCTGTTCGACCAGCTGCGCCGCGACGCCGACGATCCGGAATCGAGCCGCGATTTCGGTGGCGACATCATCCCGTGGATCGTGCGCAACGGCAAGGCGCAGGCGCACCGCTTCACCCAAAGCTGCGTGCGTGCGGCGGAGGAGATCGAGGAATACTGGCGCGACGTCGGCACGCTGGATGCCTATTTCGAAGCCAACCTCGATCTTACCGACGTGGTGCCCAAGCTGAACCTCTACGATCGCGACTGGCCGATCTGGACCGACCAGGTGGTGGCTGCGCCTGCCAAGTTCGTCCACGACGAGGACGGGCGGCGCGGCCATGCGATCAGCTCGCTGGTGAGCCAGGACTGCATCGTTTCGGGTGCCGAGGTGCACAAGGGGCTGCTGTTCACCGGGGTGAAGATGGGCAGCTACTCGCGCATCGAGGAAGGGGTGATCCTGCCCTATTGCAACATCGGCCGCCATGCGCGGCTGAAGCGCGTGATCCTCGATTCGGGCGTGCGCATCCCCGAAGGGCTGGTGGTGGGCGAAGACCCCGAACTGGACGCCAGGCGGTTCCGCCGCAGCGAAAAGGGCGTGTGCCTGATCACCAAGCGGATGATCGAGCAGCTGGAGAGCTGATGGCGCTTGCCGTTCTCTCGGTCGCCTCGGAGGCGGTGCCGCTGGTGAAGACCGGCGGGCTGGCCGACGTGGCGGGCGCGCTGCCTGCCGCGCTGGCGCCGCACGGGGTTGACCTGACCACGCTGGTGCCGGGCTACCCGGCGGTGATCGCGGCGATGGGGCGCAAGACCACGGTCCACCGCTGGGACAGCCTGCTGGGCGAACCTGCGCGGTTGCTGTCGGGCAAACTGGGCGATCACCGGCTGCTGGTGCTCGATTGTCCCGCGTTCTTCGCGCGCGAAGGCGGCCCCTATGGCCACGGCGGCAAGGACTGGCCGGACAACTGGCGCCGCTTCGCCGCCTTCGGGCGCGCCGCTGCCGACATTGCCGCAGGCGCGGTGAAGGGGCGCCGGTTCGCCGCTGTCCACGCGCACGACTGGCAGGCGGCGATGACCTTGCCTTACCTGCGCTTCGCCAGCGCGCGGCCCGATCTGCCGGCGGTGATGACCATCCACAACATGGCCTTCCAGGGCTATTACGACAAAGGCATTTTCGGCCAGCTTGGCCTGCCTGGGGCGGCCTGGTCGGTCGATGGCGTGGAAAGCTATGGCGGGGTGGGCTTCCTCAAGGCCGGGATGCAGGCCGCCGACGTGATCACCACGGTCAGCCCCAGCTATGCCGCCGAAATCCGCCAGCCCGAATTCGGCATGGGGCTGGAAGGGCTGGTGGCGCTGCGCGGTGACAGGGTGCGCGGGATCCTCAACGGGATCGACGCGGCGGTGTGGAACCCGGCCTCGGATGCTGACATCGCAGCGAAATACACCGCCCACACGCTCGACAAGCGCATGGCCAACAAGCGCGCGCTGGAAGCCGAATTCGGGCTCGAGAGCGATGATGGCCCGCTGTTCACCGTGGTCAGCCGCCTGACCTGGCAG
>JAGREI010000384.1 GCA_020446625.1 Erythrobacter sp. | reverse complement strand
ACCGGCGGATCGGGCGGCGGGGTGCTGACCGCGTGGATCGTGGGCCGCACCAACCGCTTCCGCGCCGCCGCCACGCAGAAGCCGGTGATCAACTGGACCACGCAGGCGCTGACGGCGGACGGCACCGGCTTCTTCGGCCCCTACTGGGTGGGCGGGCAGCCGTGGGAGAACCCGCAGGCCTATTGGGACCATTCGCCGCTGTCGCTGGTGGGCAATGTCGAAACCCCCACGCTGGTGGTGGTGGGCTCGGAAGACAACCGCACGCCCGTGAGCGAGGCGGTGCAGTACTATTCGGCGCTGCAACTGGAAGGCGTGCCCACCGCGCTGGTGCGGGTGCCGGGCGCCAGCCACGGCGGAATCGCCGCGCGCCCGTCGCAAAGCGCGGCCAAGGCGGCGGCGATCCTCGCCTGGTTCGAACGCTATGCCGACGGCTGGCAGCCGGAGGCAGAAGCGGGGTCGGGCGCGAACGAATAGCCGCGCCCAGCCCGGTCAGCTATCCCAGCGCACGTCAACGCCCAGGCTGTCGATGTTCGGCACGATGTTGGGGGGCTGGACTATTTATGCCTATTTTCGGCGTGAGGCTTCAGCCCTATCAGCGACGATATCGAGACGTTCCAGCCGGGACGCGATGCTCCCATTTGTTCGCCCCATGGCCAGAGCGATCTTGGCTACGGTTTCCCCTTCGGCCCATTTCTTTGCCAACAGCCGATCAAGCTCTTCTGTCCAAGGCTCTCCTGCATGATTGGGCTTTTCAGCCCCAACGCTTCCGCACAGTCGTTGAAACGCTTGGCAAACAACGTCCCAATCCTTCACCGACAGTTCCACCACTTCTCCGTGTGGCGTTACCAGACGTGCCGCGTCACCATCTCGCTCAAAGCAGAACGTTCCGCCATCTGTATCACAACCTAGCGATTGCCGCGTGAAATCTGACATCACGTTCTCCGAAATCTCACGATGAAACGAGTGGGCGGTCAGTTCTCCCAGCGCACGTCGACGCCCAGGCTGTCGATATTGTCGGTGAAGTTGGGATGCGCGCGGCGGATGGGGTCGGCATCGAGGATGGTCGATTCGCCATCGATGGAGGCGGCCACCATCAGCATCGCGATGGCCACGCGGATGATATAGGGGCTGGTCACCGTGGCCGGCACCAGCTTGCTGCCGCCGAAGGTGATCAGCCGGTGCGGGTCGCACAGCAGGGTGTGCGCGCCGAACAGGCTCAATTCGGTGTGCCAGGTCAGCCCGCCTTCGTAGACCTTGTTCCAGAACATCGTCTGCCCGCGCGCCTTCACGCCCAGGGCGATGAAGATCGGCAGCAGGTCAGCCGGGATATAGGGCCAGGGCGCGGCTTCGACCTTGGTCGTCAGGTGGCTGGTGAAGTTCTGCTGCACCACCAGTTCCTCGGGCGCGTCGAGGCGGCTCCAGCCGTCCTTGTGCTCAACATGGGCGCCGAACTTCTCGAAGGTGCGGTCGATCAGCATGAAGTCTTCGGGCCGGGTGTTGCGCACGGCAATGTCGCCGCCGGTCACCGCCGCCAGCGCCATGAAGGTGGCGACTTCGTGGAAATCCTCGACGAAGGTGTAGTCCACCGGCTTGAAGTCGGTGCAGCCGTCGATCGACACCATCGAGGTGCCCTTGCCCCGGATCGTGGCCCCCATCAGTTCGAGGAAGGTGCACATCTCCTGCACATGCGGTTCGCAAGCGGCGTTGACGATCTGGCTGGTGCCTTTCGCGGTCAGCGCGGAGATGATGAAGTTCTCCGTCGTGGTGACGCTGGCATATTCCAGCCACATGCGCGTGCCGTCGGCCTTGTGCAGGTTGCGGAAGACGATGTCCTTGCCTTCGTAGCTGGTTTCCGCGCCGAAAGCCTTGAACACCTGCACGTGCGGGTCGATCTCGCGCGCGCCCAAGGTGCAGCCCTTCACCTCGTGCTCCAGCCGCGCTTCGCCCAGCCGCATCAGCAGGCCGGGGATCATCATGATGCTGGCGCGCATGGCCTGTGGCAGCTTGGCCTTGGCCTTGGGCGAGATGGTGGAATGGTCGATCTCGAAGGTCTTGGCCGCCTTGTCCCAGCGCACCGTGCTGCCCAGATCGGCAAAGAACGAATGGATGCGCGTGACGTCGGTAATCTCCGGCACGTTGCGCAGCATGATCGGCGCGTCGCTCAGCAGCGTGGCGCAGAGCACCGGCAGCACGGCATTCTTGTTGGCGGAGGGTTCGATCTTGCCCACCAGCGGCTGCCCGCCCCGCACATGCAATGCACTCATCAGCGTCCCTTCAAACCTTTTCCAGAGGCGGTTAGGCCCCGCCTAGTAACCCATCAGCTTGAGCACTTCCTCGCGGCTCTTGGAGTCGCTGCGGAAGGTGCCCATCACCTTGCTGGTGACCATGTTCACGCCCGGCGTGCGCACCCCGCGCGCGGTCATGCAGGCATGGCTCGCCTCGATCACCACGGCCACCCCGCGCGGGTGGAGATTGTCCCAGATGCACTGGGCCACCTCGGCGGTCAGCCGTTCCTGGATCTGCAAGCGCCGGGCATAGCCGTGCAGCACGCGGGCCAGCTTGGAAATGCCCACCACGTGATCGGTCGGCAGGTAGGCAATCGCCGCCTTGCCGATGATCGGCGCCATATGGTG
>JAGREI010000383.1 GCA_020446625.1 Erythrobacter sp. | reverse complement strand
GACGTAGAGCAGGTCCAGCTCGCCAGCGCGGAACGCATCCAGCGTCTCGCGCCAGTCGGTATCGACGCTGGTGAGCGTGGCGGCGCGGATGCCGTTGGCCCGCGCGGCGCGCAACTGGTCGTGCATCAGAGCGATGAGCGGCGAGATGACAACGCAGCAGCCCGGCAGCATGGTGGCGGGCAGCTGGTAAGTCAGCGACTTGCCCGCGCCCGTGGGCATCACCGCCAGCGTGTTCGCGCCTGCCAGCACGCGCGCGATCACCTCGGCCTGCCGTCCGCGAAAGTCGGCAAAGCCGTAGATCCGGCGCAGTTCGGCGCGCGCCGTGTCGAGATCGGGGGGAAATGCCATCGGCCTGTCTGTGGCAGGTCCGGCCGCGCAGGCAAATGGCCGCATTGCGCATTTTCACCAGCGCGCCCTTTCGCTAGGGTGCTGATCGGAAACAGCCAGACAAGGAATCTGCCGCCATGAAGAAGTTCGCCATTATCGCCGCTGCCGCCGGTGCCTTCGCGCTCGCCGGGTGTGGTGACACCACCGATGCCTCGGAAGACGCGGTGGCCGACAGCGTGGAAGTGCCTGCTGACGAAGCCATGGCCGACGCGCCCGATCCGGTCGAAGCGACCGAATCGGCGGAAGAGGCCATGGCTGCCAATGTCGAGGAAGCCGAAGCCGCCGGCGATGCCGCAGCGGCCGCAGCCGACGATGCCCTGTCAGCCGCCGAAGCGGCGCAGAACGTCGTCGACGAGGCGCACTAAGGTGCCAAGCGGGCGCGCGGCGCGGGTTCTGGCCGGAACCCTGCTGTGCTGCGCGCCCCTGGCCTGCAACGACCCCGCGCCCGCTGGCCCCGGCCAGGTGAGCGCCGACGAGGCCGCCGCCTTGGAGGACGCGCGCGAGATGCTCGATTCGCGGCCGCCCGAACCCGCTCCCACCCCATCTGCCGCTCCGGCGGAGGCAGATGGTAACGAATGAAACTGGAATGCGCGCGCACCGCGTGGTAGCTTGCCGCGCATGACCTCGCCTGCCTCCCCTGCCCCCGCCGAGCACGACTATGCCGCGCTGCCGCAGGTATCGGGCGAGATCTATACCGCCCCGCTGAAACGCCCGGCGCATGTGGGTGAGGACTGGCTCGAACCTGCTCAGACCCTTTACAGCAGCGATGAAGACGCGGTGTGGAACGACCTGTTCGCACGCCAGATGCAGGTGCTGCCGGGGCGCGCATGTTCGGCCTTCATGCACGGGCTCGACCGGCTCAGCCTGGGCAACGGCGGCGTCCCCTCGTTCGATCGGCTCAGCCGCGAACTGGGCGCGCTGACCGGGTGGAGCGTGGTGCCGGTGCCCATGCTGATCCCCGATCACGTGTTCTTCTGGCACCTGGCCAACCGCCGCTTCCCGGCAGGCAATTTCATCCGCACCCGCGAAAGCTTCGACTACATCCAGGAACCCGACGTGTTCCACGACGTGTTCGGCCACGTCCCCCTGCTGACCGACCCGACCTTTGCCGACTACATGCAGGAATATGGCCGCGCCGGATGGAAGGCCATGCGCCACAACCGGCTGAAGGCGCTGGGCGCGCTCTACTGGTACACGGTGGAATTCGGGCTGATCATGGAAAACGACCAGCCGCGCATCTACGGCGCGGGCATCCTGTCCGGCCCGGCGGAAGCGGTCTTCGCGCTGGAGGGGCAATCACCCAACCGGATCATGCTCAACGTCGACCGGGTGATGCGCACCGACTACGTGATCGACGACCTGCAACCGACATACTTCGTGATCGAGAGCTTTGCCGATCTCTATCACCAGACGGTGGAGCGCGATTTCGACCGGCTCTATCGCGGGCTGGGCGCCAGCTTCACCTATGCCAATTCCGCCGTGATCGACGTGGACGACGTGCTGCACCGGGGCACGCAGGAATATTTCTTGCGCGGCGGGCGCGGTTCGGGCGCCAATCCGGTCTAACGCCCAAACGATCTAACGCAGGGCCAGCCAGGCCAGGCCCGCGCTGCCCGCCAGGATGCGATACCAGGCGAAGGGGCCGAAACCGACGCGGGTGATGATCGCGACGAAGGCCTTCACCACCACCAGGGCCACCACGAAGCCCACCAGCGAACCGATCCCGATCAGCTGGTAATCGTGCGCGGTCAGCCCGGCGCCGTGCTTCCACAGCTGGTAGACCGTCGCCCCGGCCAGGGTGGGGACGGCCAGGAAGAAGCTGAATTCGGCCGCCGTCTTGCGATCGACCCCGAAGGCCATGGCCCCCAGGATCGTCGCACCCGAACGGCTGACGCCGGGAATCATGGCAAGGCACTGCACCAGCCCGATGATGATCGAGGTCTTCAGCGGTACCCCGGCAACCCCCGGCCCCTCGGCGGGCGGATGCGCCCAGCGTTCCACCGCCAGGATGGCGAAGCCGCCGATGATCAGCGTCCAGCACACCAGCACGGCATTGCCCAGCAGGGTCTCGATCGCATCGCCAAAGGCCAGGCCCAGGATCACCGCGGGAAAGAAGGCCACCAGCAGGTTGCGCACGAAGTTGAGCGCGCCCTTCTCGAACCCCAGCAGGCCCTTGGCCACCTGCCAGAAGGTGCGCCAGTAGAGCACCACGATCGCCATGATCGCGGCGGGCTGGATGGCGATGTTGAACACCTCCCATTCGGACTGGTCGAAGCCCAGCAGCTCGGTGGCCAGGATCAGGTGTCCGGTGGAGGAAACCGGGAGGAACTCGGTCAGCCCCTCGACGATGCCGAGCAGCACGGCGGTGATGGTGTCGTTCATTGGTTTATCGACTCCAATGCAAAGGGGGCGAAGTCAAGACTCGCCCCCTTCACCGTGTCGATTGTGCCGGAATTTTTCCGGCCAGAGCTTACCAGATGCGGATGCGATCCTCCGGCGGCAGGTACAGCGCATCGCCCGGCTGCACGTTGAAGGCATCGTACCAGGCATCGATATGGCGCACCGCGTTGTTCAGGCGGAATTCGCTGGGCGGGTGCGGATCGGTGAGGATCTGGTTGCGCAGCGCCTCGGGCCGGCTCATGCCGCGCCATACCTGTGCGAAGCCGAGGAAGAAGCGCTGGTCGCCGGTCAGTCCGTCGATCACCGGGGCTTCCTGGCCGTCCAGGCTCATGCGGTAGGCGCGATAGGCCATCTGCAAGCCCACCACGTCGCCCAGCGTTTCGCCCATCGACTGCTGGCCGCGCAGGCACAGCTGGCCCTCGTCGCTGGGGCAATAGGCTTCGATCAGCGTGTTCATGCGGCTGGTGAACTGCTCGAACTGCTCGCGGTCGGCATCCTGCCACCAGTTGCGCAGCGCGCCGGTGGCGTCGAACTGCGAACCCTGGTCGTCGAAGCCGTGGCCCATCTCGTGGCCGATCACCGCGCCGATGGCGCCGTAATTCACCGCCGGATCGGCAGAGGGGTTGAAGAACGGCGGTTGCAGGATCGCGGCGGGGAAGACGATGCGGTTGGTCAGCGGCGAGTAGTAGGCATTCACCGTCTGCGGGAACATGCCCCATTCGCTGGGATCGACCGGGGTGCCCAGCCGCGACAGGTTGTCCGCCTGGTTCCAGGCGATGGTGCTGATGCGGTTGGCCAGCGGGTTGTCGGGGGTCACTTCCAGCCCGTCATAGGTCTCGAACTCGTCGGGATAGCCGATCATCGGCACGAAGCCTTGCAGCTTGCTGCGCGCTTCCGCGATCGTTTCGGGCGTCATCCAGGTGTTCTCGTCGAGGAAGCTGCCCATGGCGCGCGACAGGTTGGCCACCAGCGCATCCATCCGCGCCTTGCTTTCGGGCGGGAAGTACCGCTGGACGTAGAGCGCGCCCAGCTGTTCGCCCAGGCTGCCCTCGACGGCGGAAATGGCGCGCTTCCAGCGGTCCTGCTGGGCCTGGCGGCCCGACAGGGTGCGCCCGAAGAAGTCGAAATTGGCCGCATCCAGCTGGCTGGAAAGCACGTCGGCATTGCCCGAGAGGAAGCGCACCGCCATCCATGCCTTGAGCGTGGCGAGCGGGGTTTCGGTCAGCAGGTGCATCATTGCCGGGGTGCCGCCGCCGATCATCGCCAGCTGCGCCGGGGTGAGGTTGTACTGGGCGATCTCCTCCTCGGTGGGGGGGAGCTGCGGCACCAGGTAACGCGCCTGTTCGGGGAAATGGCCCGATTGCAGCAGCGTCTCCACCGGGAACTGGCCCGCCATGGCCACCAGCTCGTCGGGCGTCACCTCGTTGTAGGTGAGGTTGGGCATGCGGAAGATCTGCCGCGCCCATTCCAGCTCGGCCACCTGGTGTTCGAAGGCATAGACCGATTCCGCCGCGCCGCGCGCATCGGTGTAGCCTGCCTGCCCCAGCATGAAGGTGAGGTAGTCCATATAGGCGCTGCGGATCGCCTGGTTGGCTTCCGAATCGACCAGGTAATAGTCGCGGTCGGGCAGGCCCATGCCGTCGAACCCGATCGACACGGCATATTGCGTGGGATTGCGCGCATCCACGGTAACGCCCGCGCTCACCAGCGCCGGATAGCCGGGCTGTTCGAACAGCGAGACCAGCGAATTGAGGTCGGGCGCGTTGAAGATCGTCGACAGGTAGGGATAGGCAGGCGCCAGCCCCGAAGCGTCGATCGCGGCCACGTCGTCATAGGCGGTGAAGGCATCGACGATGCGACGCGCCGAAGTGCCGGGCGCGGGATCGGAAGCCACCAGGTCGGACACCAGCGTTTCCACGTCGTGCACCGCGTCCTCGCGCAGCATGTCGAAGGCGCCGAACCGTTGGCGATCAGCCGGGATCTCGTGCGAGGCGATCCACTTGCCGTTGACATAGGCGTTGAAATCGTCGCCCGGCGTCACCGTGCTGTCGATCTCGTCCAGACCAACGCCCCAGGTGCCGAAGTCCATGGTGGGCGTGCTGGGCGCATCGGCGGGGACGTCCTCCGCCAGCGCGGGGGTGGCGATAGCCAGGCCGATCAGGGAAACACTGGTGACAAGCAGATGACGGATCATGCGCACGACCTCTTTCGAATGGGAAGATAGGGTAAGACGGTCCTCGCACAGGGCGGCGGAACCGTTTCTGTCGTTACCATTTCGATTAAGCGCCGATTCCGCTCGACGCAAGTCATCGCTGCCCTGCGTCAGCTCGTCGCCGCCTCGGTGAATTGCAGCGCGGCAAGGCGGGCGTAGAGGCCGCCCTCCGCCGTCAGGCTGGCGTGATCGCCCTGCTCGACGATCCGGCCATCCTCCATCACCACGATCCGGTCCGCCGCGCGCACCGTGGCCAGGCGGTGCGCGATCACCAGCGTGGTGCGGTGCTGCATCAGGTTTTCGAGCGCGTCCTGCACCAGCCGTTCGCTTTCGGCATCCAGCGCGCTGGTCGCCTCGTCCAGCAGCAGGATCGGCGCATCGCGCAGCAAGGCGCGGGCGATGGCGACGCGCTGGCGCTGCCCGCCCGACAATCGCGCCCCGCCTTCGCCAAGGAAGGTGTCGAGCCCGTCGGGCAGGGCGCGCAGGAAATCCTCGGCATTGGCGGCGCGGGCGGCCTGCCAGATCGCCTCCTCGTCCGCGTGCCAGGCGCCGTAGCGCAGGTTGTCGCGGGCAGAGGCGGCGAACAGGATGCCTTCCTGCGGCACCAGCGCCATGCGGCGGCGGATTTCGGCCGGATCGGCCTGCGTCAGCGGCACGCCATCCATGCGGATCGTGCCTGCCGAAGGATCGTAGAACCGTTCGGCCAGCTGGAAGATGGTGCTCTTGCCCGCGCCTGACGGGCCGACGATCGCCACCGTCTCGCCCGGCTCCACGGTCAGGTTGAAGTCGATCAGCGCCTGCTCGGTGGGGCGGGTGGGATAACTGAAGCTGACGTTCTGGAAGGCCAGGCTGCCGCGCGGCGGCACGGGCAGCGCCTGCGGGCGCGCGGGTGCGGCGATCACGGGTTCCTCGTGCAGCAGTTCGTCCAGCCGACTGGCCGCCCCTGCGCCGCGCAGCAGGTCGCCATAGACCTCGGTCAGTGCGCCGAAGCTGCCCGCGGTGATCATCCCGCCCGCCACGAAGGATGTGATGGTGCCGCCGGTGATCGTGCCATCGCCCACCAGCACCGCGCCGCGCCACAGCAGCAGGGTGATCGCGCCGAAGATCAGCGTCATCACCAGCGCCGTCATCACCGCGCGGATCAGGATGCGGCGCTTGGCCACGGCGAAGGTACGGTCCACCGCCGCGCCGAAGCGTTCGCCTTCGCGCCGCTCCTGGTTGAAGCCCTGCACGATCTTCATCGCCGACAGCACTTCGGTGGTCATCCCGCCCACGTCGGCCACCCGGTCCTGGCTGGTGCGGCTGACA
>JAGREI010000382.1 GCA_020446625.1 Erythrobacter sp. | reverse complement strand
CCCGGCGACAACACCTACGCCAATTACCGCGAGGCCAACCGCGCCTTGTGGCGGCTCACCCTGCTGCCACTCGCCAGCAAGCTGCTCGACGGCCTCTCGCTGGGCCTCGCGCCCTGGTTCCCCGAGCTGGCGCTGCGGGTCGATCTCGACCGCGTCACCGCGCTGTCGGAGGATCGCGAGCGGCTGTGGTCGCAAGTGACCAATGCCGATTTCCTCTCGGACGACGAGAAGCGCGCCATGCTCGGCCTCAAGCCCAAAGGAGAATAGCCAATGAACCGACAGGACATGCTCGCCGGGCTGATGGCCCAGGCGATCGACACCGGGGCCGACCTCGTCACCCTGCGCGCCATCGTGGAGGAATCGAGCGAACTGGGCGCCGAACGCGTGCTCGACAAGCTGGGCCTCGACGATGCCGGGGCGCAGGACGATCTCGACGAACTGCGCGACCTGCTGGCCGCCTGGCGCGCGGCCAAGGCCAGCGCGTCGAAGGCGGTGATCGAATGGTGCCTGCGCGGGCTGATGGCGCTGCTGCTGATCGGTATCGCGGTACGGCTGGGCGTGACGGACCTGCTGCGCTGATGCGGTTCGCCGGATATGCCGCGCTGTTCGGGATTGCCGACCAGGCGCGCGATACCATCCAGCCCGGCGCTTTCTCCCGCACCCTGGCCGAACGCGCCCAGGCCGGGGGCGCGCCGCTGCCGCTCTACTGGCAGCACCGCCCCGACCAGCCGATCGGCACGGTCGAACTAGCCGAGGAGGACGCGCGCGGCCTGCGCGTGGTCGCCCGCATCGACCAGCCCGACAGCCGCGGCGCCAGCGCGCTGCTGGCGCGGCAGGTGAGCGGCCTCAGCTTCGGCTACCGCGCGCGCGGCTATCGCCGCACCGCCCAGGGCCGGGTGCTGGAGGATATCGACCTGTTCGAAGTCAGCCTGGTCACCCAGCCGCTCCAGCCCGGCGCGCGGGTGCATTTCATCACCTGATCCTCCCCGCACGGGGAGGGGGACCATCCGCAGGATGGTGGAGGGGCACTGTCGCCCTTCCGCCAATTCGAGGGTGCCCCTCCACCACACTTCGTGTGGTCCCCCTCCCCCGTCGGGGGAGGAACTCGCCTCCCACTGAAAGGAAATTGCCCAACATGGATATCCAGATCGAAACCCAGCAGCTGGCCGACAGCTTCGACATCGTCGCCCGGCAGGACGAGGCCGACGCGGCCATCGCGGTCCTGCGCTCCGACGTCGACGAGGTGAAGGCCCGCGTCGACAAGATCGGCATGGCTGCTGCCCGCCCGGCGATCGGCGGTGCCGCCGCTGCTTCCCCCGAAGTGAAGGGCTTCGTCGACGGCTACCTGCGCCGTGGCCGCGAAAGCGAAATCAAGTCCGTCTCCGGCTCCTCGCCCGCCGACGGCGGCTATGCCGTCCCGCGCGAGATCGACGCGATGATCGCTGCCGAACTGAAGGAAATCAGCCCGATCCGCCAGCTGGCGCAGGTGGTGCAGGTGGGCAGCGCAGGTTACCGCAAGCTCGTGGCCACCGGCGGCACCGCATCGGGCTGGGTGGGTGAAGTGGCCCCGCGTCCCGAAACCGATACCCCGGTGTTTGCCGAGATCGCCCCGCCCACCGGCGAACTCTATGCCAACCCGGCCGCCAGCCAGGCCATGCTCGACGATGCCGGGTTCGACATCGAAGGCTGGCTGGCCAGCGAGATCGCGATGGAATTCGCCCGCGCCGAAGGAGCCGCCTTCGTCGGTGGCACCGGGGTGGACCAGCCGCTTGGCTTCCTGTCCTCGCCCACCAGCCTGGCAGGCGATGCGGTGCGTCCGTTCGGCTCGCTCCAGTACATCGGTTCGGGCGATGCCCAGGGCTTCGACGCCAACCCCGAAAGCCGCCTGATCGACCTCGTCCACACGATGAAGGCCGGGCATCGCCAGGGCGCCAGCTGGGTGATGAACTCCGCCACGCTGAGCGAAGTGCGCAAGCTCAAGACCACCGACGGGGCCTTCCTGTGGCAACCGGGGCTGGTCGAAGGCCAGCCCGATCGCCTGCTGGGCTATCCGGTGGTGGAAGCCGAGGACATGCCCGACATGGCGGCGGGAACCTTCCCGATCGCCTTCGGCAACTTCCGCGCCGGCTACCTGATCGCGGAACGCAGCGCCACGCAGATCCTGCGCGATCCGTTTACCAACAAGCCCTTCGTCCACTTCTACGC
>JAGREI010000381.1 GCA_020446625.1 Erythrobacter sp. | reverse complement strand
CACCCAGCTGCGCAACCTGATGAGCCGCGCCGCGCTCGACAATTTCCAGGTGGCGATCCACGCCATCGGGGACGCCGCCAATGCCGAGGCGCTCAATGCCATCGACGAGCTGTCGACAGACTATTCGGGCGATCGCCGCTGGCGCATCGAACACGCGCAGATCGTCGATCCGGCAGACCTGCCGCGCTTCGGCCAGCACGGGGTGGTGGCCTCGATGCAGCCGGTCCACCAGACCAGCGACATGTGGATGGCAGAAGCGCGGCTGGGCGCGGCACGGCTCGATGGCGCCTATGCCTGGCGCTCGATGCTGGCCAATGGCGCCACGCTGGCCTTCGGCACCGATGCGCCGGTGGAGCCGGTGGACCCGCTGGCGGGCCTCGCCGTGGCGATCAGCCGCACCGATGCCGCTGGCCAGCCCGCCGGTGGCTGGCACCCCGAACAGGCGATCACCCGCGAACAGGCGCTGGCCGCCTATACCGCGGGCGCCGCCTATGCCGGGTTTGCCGAAGGGCGGTTCGGACGGCTGGCGCCGGGCGAGCGGGCCGATTTCGTCATGCTCAGCGCCGATCCGCTGACCGCCAGCGCCGATACCATGCGCTCCATTCAGGTACTGGAAACGTGGATTGCCGGACAACGCGTTTACCAAATGGCATTGCAATCGCGCTAGGGGACGAGAAATCGTGCCGCGCCATTGCATTATCGCAGGTTTGCGGGCATTGTCCCGATGGGCTGGTTACAGGGGTTTTGAGTTCATGTCGAAGAAGCTGATCACGAGCATTGTCGCGGGCGTTGCCCTGCTGGCCACTCCGGTGCTGGCGCAAAGCGACGTGGCCGCGCGCGCCGCTGCGGCGCTGACCCAGCCCGATGGCTTCGGCGGGGATGACCGTGACGACGAAGGCGGCGGGCTGCTGCTGGGTACTGCTGCTGCGGGCCTGATCATCGCCAGCCTGGTGGTTGCCCTGTCGGGCGGCAGCAACGACCAGTTGCCCGTTAGCCCGTAACGGGTTTTTCCAGTACTGGAACGCAGGACGGGGCCGCTTCGGCCCCGTTTTCGTTGGTGCGCCCTACTCTGCGGGAGAAGCCTTGCCGGCGTCCGCCGCATCGGGCTGCGCTTCGCCCGTCGCCGCTTCCAGCGCGAGGGCAGCCTCGGCGGCTTCCTCCTCGGCCTTGCGCCGGGCTTCGCTCTTCTCGGTGAAGTACATCACCAGCAGCGAACCTTCGAACAGGATCAGGAGCGGCACCGCCAGCAGGATCTGCGAGATCACGTCAGGCGGAGTCACCACGGCGGCAATCACGAAGGCCACCACGATCACGTAACGCCGCGCGGCGGCCAGTTGCGCCCGCGTCACCAGTCCCGCGCGGTTGAGCAGCAGCAGGAAGATCGGCATCAGGAAGCTGACCCCGAAGGCCAGGATAAAGCGCATCACCAGGTCGAGGTAGTCGCCCATCGCGGGCAGCGCCTCGGCCTGCAAACCGCCGGTTTCGCCCTGGAACTTCAGGAAGAAGGTGAAGGCCAGCGGCATCACGAAATAATAGGCCAGCGCCCCGCCCGCGGTGAACAGCACCGGGGTGGCCAGCAGGAAGGGCAGGAACGCCTTCTTCTCGCGGGCATAGAGCCCCGGCGCGACGAAGGCCCACAACTGGTTGGCGATCACCGGGAAGGAAATGAAGAAAGCGGCGAACAGCGCCACCTTGATCTCGACGAAAAAGGCTTCGTAGAGCCGGGTATAGACCAGCCGCCCCTCACCCTCGGGGAAGGCATGGGTCAGCGGCTGCACCAGGAAGCCGAAAATCTCGTCCGCGAAGTAGAAACAGCCGATAAAGGCAATCGCCAGCGCCCCGATCGCCTTTACCAGCCGTCCGCGCAGTTCGATCAGGTGATCGAGCAGCGGCGCCTGGGTATCGTCGAGGTCCTTGATCTTGAAGGCCATGGTTCAGCCCTGCCCTTCGGGTCGCGGTTCGGGTGCGGGAGCCTCCGGCGCAGCGGCGGCAGCAGGTTCGGCGGCGGCAGGCTGGGCAGCGCCAGTCTTGGCCGCGATCGCCGCTTCGTGCTCGGCTTGCTCCAGCGCCGCGTTGGCTGCGTCGCGTTCCTTGGCCAGCTTGATAAGTTCGGCCTGCTTTTCAGGTGGATAGGCGCCGGTAGGCTGCATCTCCGCCGGGCCGCCGTCGGGATGTTCGCGCATGATCTTCTCGTTCTGCGCCTCCCACTTCTTCTGCATGTCGTCGAGTTCGGCCTCGCGCACCATGGCGTCGATCCCGGCGCGGAAATGGTTCGACATCTTGCGCGCCTTGCCCACCCAGCGCCCGATGGTGCGCAGGGCGTTGGGCATGTCCTTGGGGCCAATGACCAGCACGGCCACCACCACGATCAGCAGGAATTCGCCGGAATCGATTCCGAACATGGCCCCAACCCTTTCTGGGGAAGGTTCAGTTGTTGCCGGTGTCGCCCGAGGGGGCCTGTTCGGTCGTCTCGCTGGCGGCGGGAGCATTGGCAGAAGGCGGCGCGATCTGCGGGCTGGGAGCCGATGCATCAGCCGAAGTGGAACGGGTTTCCTCGTTCACGCCCTTCTTGAAGCTGTTGATACCCTTGCCGAATTCACCCATGATTTCGGCCACGCGGCCGCGCCCGAACAGCACCAGCACGATGATCAGCACGACAATCCAGTGCCAGATCGAGAAACTACCCATTGAACAAACTCCGGTTAGGGCAACGGCCCCGCGCTACCTATCTAGGCACTTTCTTCCCGGCTTGCCAGTCCGGGTTCGAATTCGTCGCCATCCTCGTCCGGATCGTCATAGCCCAGGCTCTCTGAACCCTCGCTTTCGCCAGCATCGGGCGCGTCCGCGCGCTCGGCCATCAGCCCGTCATAGGCATCGTCGACCGGATCGAGCAGGCCCGAAGCCTTGAGTTCGGCAATGCCCGGCAAGTCCTTGCGCGATTCGAGGCCGAAGTGGCTGAGGAATTCGGGCGTGGTGGCGTAGATCACCGGGCGGCCCGGCACTTCGCGCCGTCCCGCCACGCGCACCCAGCCCGCTTCCATCAGCACGTCGAGCGTGCC
>JAGREI010000044.1:7815-14704 GCA_020446625.1 Erythrobacter sp. | reverse complement strand
GCGCGGATCGCCGGGATCATGGCGGCCAAGAAGACCGGTGACCTGATCCCGCTGTGCCACCCGCTGGCGCTCGACACCGTCAGCGTCGACTTCGCGTTCACCGATGATGGCGTGGAAGTGACTGCCCGCGCCGCTCTCACCGGACGCACCGGCGTGGAGATGGAGGCGCTGGTGGCCGCATCGGTGGCCCTGCTCACGCTCTACGACATGGCCAAGGCGTTGGAGAAAGGCATGGTGATCGAGCAGGTCCGGCTGCTGGAGAAGACCGGCGGCAAGAGCGGCGACTGGCGCGCCGCATGAGCGGCCTGCTGCTGCTGGAGGAGGCGCAGGCGCGCTTGCTGGCGGCCGTGGAGCCGCTCGGCGCAGAGGTGCTGCCCGTGGCGCAGGCCGTGGGGCGCTACCTCGCTCAGCCCGTGCTCGCCCGGCGCACCCAGCCTGCGGCAGACCTCTCTGCCATGGACGGCTACGCCATGCGCGCCGACGACCTGGCCGGGCCATGGCAAGTGGTGGGCGAAAGCGCGGCAGGCCATCCCTATGCGGGTGAGCTGGCACCGGGCCATGCGATCCGCATGTCCACCGGCGCGCTGATGCCGCAGGGCGGCGGCGCGGTGCTGTTGCAGGAGAACGCCCGGCGCGAAGGCGACCGGCTCAGCCTGGCCAATGCCGATGGCCCCACCCCGCGCCACGTGCGCCGCGCCGGGTTCGACTTCGCGGAAGGGCAGGCGCTGCTGGCAGCGGGCCAGCGGATCGAGGCGCCGCAGGTCGCGCTGGCACTGATGGCGGGGCATGAAGCGGTTGCGGTGGGCCGCTTGCCCAGCCTTGCCGTGATCGACAGCGGCGACGAGCTGGCAAGTCCCGGCGGGCCGGTCGCCAGCCACCAGATCCCCGCCAGCAACGGCCCGATGATCGAAGCCCTGTGCCGCCCGCTGGTGGCGCAATCGCACCGCATCGGACCGGTCGCGGACCGGCTCGAGGCGCTGGTGCAGGCGTTCGATGCCGCGGGCGATGCCGATGTGGTTGTGACCAGCGGCGGCGCATCGGTGGGCGATCACGACCTCGTGCGCCCCGCGCTGGAACGCTGGGGCGCCACTATTGACTTCTGGAAGGTGGCGATCAAGCCGGGCAAGCCGCTGCTGGTGGCGCGCAAGGGCCGCCAGCTGGTGATCGGGCTGCCGGGCAACCCCGTGTCGAGCTATGTCACCGCCTACCTGTTCCTGCTGCCAGTGCTGCGGCGGCTGGCAGGGGCTGCCACGCCCTTGCCCCTGTCGGCGCCGATGAAGCTGTTGGCGCCCTTGCCCGCCACGGGTGGCCGCGCCGAGTTCGACCGCGCCACGCTGGAGCCGCTGGGTGTGCTGCCGATTGCGCAGACCGACTCGAGCGCACTCCTCGCGTTGTCGCGCGCGCAGGCGCTGATCTACCGTCCTGCGCACGCCCCGGTGCTGCACGCGGGAGCGGTGGTTCCGGTCTATCTGCTCCAAAATGGCGGTATGGCTTGACTTGCGCCTTTCTGTTTCATAATTGTTCCGTATTCGTTCCGAACTGGAACATCGCGGAAGGGGCCAACCCATGCTGACTGCCAAGCAACACGAATTGCTGCTGTTCATCCACCGGAGGCTGGAGGAAAGCGGCATTTCGCCCAGTTTCGAGGAAATGAAGGAGGCGCTCGACCTGAAGAGCAAGTCCGGCGTCCACCGCCTGATCTCGGCGCTGGAGGAACGCGGCTTCATCCGCCGCCTGGCCAACCGCGCGCGGGCGCTGGAAGTGGTCAAGATGCCGGAGAACATGGGCGCCAAGGGGGCCGAAGCGGTGGCCAAGGTCACCACTCCGCCTGCCCAGCGTCCCGAACCCGCGAACGACGTGATCGAGATCCCGCTGCACGGCAAGATCGCCGCCGGCCTGCCGATAGAGGCGCTGGAGTCGGATCGCTCGCTGCCCGTCCCCGCCGCGCTGCTCGGCCCCGGCGATCACTACGCGCTGGAGGTTTCGGGCGACTCGATGATCGAGGCAGGCATCTTCGATGGCGATTTCGCCCTGGTGAAGAAGGCCGATACCGCCCGCGACGGCGATATCGTGGTGGCCCTCGTCAACGGGGAGGAGGCTACGCTGAAGTACCTCTACCACGACGGCGGCCGCATCCGGCTCGATCCGGCCAACGGCTCCTACTCGCCGCAGGTCTATGACGAGCGGCAGGTGCAGGTGCAGGGCAAGCTGGCGGGGCTGCTGCGGCGCTACCACTGATCCCGCAACGGGCATGACTGCGGGGGCGGCGTCTTGCGGGATGCCGCCCCCGTTGTCGTCCGGGCGGCTAGTTCTCCCGCCGCCCGCGCCACCACCCGTGTTCGCCTTGCCGCTCGGCTACCGTGTTGATCTGCGGGTGATCGCCCAGGACGATCGCCAGTCCGCCGGTGGTCGAAAGCAGGCGCGCATCGGCCTTGAGCCAGCGCGGCCGGCAGCTCTGCGGCAGCCAGCGGTCGGACACCACCAGGTCAGCGCGTTCGCAGGCGGCGGCCAGCGCGCGCTCCTCCACCACGTCGCCGCTGCGGCTCATCAGCAGGTGCCAGTCGCGCCCGCCGCGTTCGAGGGTGATCACGCAGAAGTCGCGGCTGCACTGTGCGCCTGGCCATTGTGCCATGGGCAGGGGCTCCCCCTCGACGCCCGCCAGCTCCATCAGGTTGTCGCGGGTGAAGTCACTGCGGCTGTCGCGCAGCACCAGCAGCCGCTCATCCTCGCCGGTAACGCCGACGTGCCGCCCGTCGCCCGAGATCAGCACGTCGGGGATCGGCGTCAGCGCCAGCATCAGCGTGGCCAAGGCCGCAGGAGCAAACCCCCACAACCGCGCCCGCCCGCGCCACAGCGCCAGCCACAGACCGCCCGCGACGTAGAGCGCGCAAGTCCCCAGCCCCATCTGCGGAACCAGCTTCACCGCACCCGGTTGGCTGGAGGTGAAGTGGGCAATCCCCAGCAACAGGTCGAGCGACTTGCCCGCCAGCCACCAGGCAGGCGCGCCCGCCCCCACCACGTCGAGTGCCAGCGCCAGCGCGATCAGCGGCATCGAGACGAAGGTCACCAGCGGGATCGCCACCACGTTGGCCAGCGCGCCGTAGACGCCCGCGCGATGGAAGTGGAACAGCACGATCGGCATCAGCGCCAGTTCGATCACCATGCCCGTCACCAGCAGCATGGCTGCACGCCGCGCCAGCCACACCGCCCGCCCCTCCTCGCGCGGGGCGAGGAAGCGGCGCGCCCAGTCGGCATTGTGCAGGGCAATGATGGCGATCACCGCGGCAAAGCTCATCTGGAAACTCGGGCCGACCAGGCTTTCGGGCCACAGCAGCAGCACCACCACCGCCGCCACCGCCACCATCCGCAGGCTCAGCGGCTCGCGACCCAGGGCCAGCGCCGCCAGCACCAGCAGCGCGGCGATGCAACTGCGCACGGTTGGCACCTGCGCGCCGGTCAGCAGGGTGTAGCCGATGCCTGCCAGCGCCGCGATGGCTGCGGCAGCGACCGGCAACCGCACCCGCAACACCAGCCACGGCCACAGCGCCAGCAGCCGCGCCGCCAGCACATAGGCAAGCGCGATCACCGCGCTGACATGCAGGCCGCTGATCGACAGCAGGTGCGTCAACCCGGCATCGCGCATGGCATCCTCGTCCGCCGTGCTGATCGCGCCGCGATCCCCGCTGGCGAAGGCCGCGGCAATGCTGCCTGCCGATCCGTCCAGGCGGCTGCGTACATGCGCGGAAAGCCGCCGTTGCAGCTGCGCGACCGGCGAGGCGTCACCCTGGCCCGGTTCGAGCACGGTGACCTCGCCCTGCACGCTGCCGGTTGCGGCATAGCCATCGAACCAGGCGCTGCGGGCGAAGTCGTAACCGCCTGGCAGCATCGGCGGCGCGGGCGGCATCAGCCGGGCCTGCACGCGCACCAGCGCCCCTTCGTCCAGCTGCGGCACATCATGATCGAGCGGGACGTTCACCCGCACCCGTTCGGCCCTGCCATTCTCCGGATCGCGGATCGCCAGCACCAGCCGCACGCGCTGTTCGGCGGGTTGCTCGATCCGTTCCAGCACCCGGCCGGTGAAGGTGGCTGACAAGGGCCGTTCGAACGCCTCTGCCCCCACCAGCGTCGATCGCGCCCAGATCAGCCCGGTGCCGAAGGCCAGCAGCAAACCGCAGCTGACCAGTGCCATGGTCAGCTGCACCCGGTCCTCGCGTCCCTTCCACAACGCCAGCGCGCCGAGCGCGGCCAGCAAGCCCAGCGCCATGGTCGCCACCCAGCCAGCTGCGGTCGGCAAGGCGAACCAGGCGCCGATTCCCGCCGCCAGGGCAACGGCCAGCCACGGCCCCCGGTCGAACCCGGCAGAACCCAGGAATCGCTCCGCCGCATCGGCCATGCTGGACAAAGCCACGCGCTTGCGCCAAGGCGTCCGCTGCGGTGCAACATGGCCCGGATCGTCCCCCATGGGCACCAGTGGTGGCAGCCGTGTCGCCATGCGCGGATAGGACAGGAAACAGGTGGTTATGGCAAGTTCGGTTGATGGTTCGGCAGCGCGTCCGGTGGTGACGCGGTTTGCGCCCAGCCCCACCGGATTCCTGCACATCGGCAATGCCCGCACCGGCCTGTTCTCGTGGCTCTACGCCCGCCACCACGGCGGCAAGGCGCTGCTGCGGATCGAGGATACCGACAAGGCCCGCAGCACGCAGGAAGCCATCGCGGTGATCCACGAAGGGCTGGCCTGGCTGGGCCTCGAATTCGACGGGGAGCCGGTCTACCAGTCGCAGCGCGCCGATCGCCATGCCGAAGTGGCCTACAAGCTGCTGGCGGCGGGCCAGGCCTACAAGTGCTTCTGCACGCCGGAGGAACTGACCGAAATGCGCGAGGCGCAGCGGGCGGCAAAGCAGCCGATCCGCTACAACGGCTACTGGCGCGATCGCGATCCGTCCGAAGCGCCCGCAGGCGCGCCCTTCGTCATCCGCATCAAGACGCCCGAAGGCGGCGAAACGGTGATCGAGGATGCGGTGCAGGGCCGCGTGAAGGTGGACAACCGCGAGATCGACGATTTCATCCTGCTGCGCGCCGATGGCAGCCCCACCTACATGCTGGCCGTGGTGGTGGACGACATGGACATGGGCTGCACCCACATCATCCGCGGTGACGATCACCTCAACAATGCCTTCCGCCAGTTGCAGGTTATCAAGGCGATGCAGGGGATCGAACCGGGATGGGAAGAACCCGTCTACGCCCACGTCCCGCTGATCCACGGCAGCGATGGCGCCAAGCTGTCCAAGCGCCACGGCGCGCTGGGCGTGCGCGACTATCGCGACATGGGCGTGCTGCCCGAAACGCTGTTCAACTACCTGCTGCGCCTGGGCTGGGGCCACGGCGACCAGGAGGAATTCAGCAAGGAAGAAGCGATCGCGCTGTTCGATATCGACGCGGTGGGCAAGGGCCCCAGCCGCTTCGACATGAAGAAGCTGCTGAGCATGAACGGCAACTACATCCGCAAGGCCGACGATGCGCGACTGGCCGGGCTGATCGCCCCGCTGATCGGCCCGCAGGCAGACGTCGCCTTGCTGACCGAGGCCATGCCGGTGCTCAAGACCCGCGCGCGCGACCTCAACGAATTGGCCAGCGGCGCGGCCTTCCTGTTCAAGACGCGGCCGCTGAATATCGACGAGGCCGCCGCCGCGCTGCTCGATGGCGATGGCCGTGCGCGGCTCGCTGAAATTTCGGCCCGGTTGCACGGCGAAAGCGACTGGACAATCCCCGCGCTGGAGGCCAATCTGAAGGCCTATGCGGAGGAATTGGGGCTTGGCCTCGGCAAGCTGGCGCAACCCTTGCGGGCCGCGCTGACGGGGCAGACCACTTCGCCGGGAATTTTCGATGTGCTGGCGCTTCTCGGCAGGGAGGAAAGCCTCGCGCGGATTGACGCCCAGGCAGGCAGTTGAGACGCTGCCTGTGATTTGGCTTGTAATTTATTGAAGGAGAACGGCTTTGGCTGACAAGCAAGCGACCTTGACCTTTAAGGGTGAAACGCACTCGCTTCCCGTGATGGAAGGCAGCACCGGTCCCGATGTCATCGACATTCGCAAGCTCTACGGCCAGACCGGCGCCTTCACCTACGATCCGGGCTTCACCTCCACCGCCAGCTGCGAAAGCGCGCTGACCTATATCGACGGTGACGAGGGCATTCTGCTGCACCGCGGCTATCCCATCGGTCAGCTGGCCGAACATTCCAGCTTCATGGAAGTCAGCTACCTGCTGCTGAACGGCGAACTGCCCAATGCGGATCAGCTGGCGAACTTCGAAAACACCATCACCCGCCACACCATGCTGCACGAGCAGCTGACCACCTTCTACCGCGGTTTCCGCCGCGATGCGCACCCGATGGCGGTGATGTGCGGCGTGGTTGGCGCGCTGTCGGCCTTCTACCACGACAGCACCGACATTTCGGACCCCGAACACCGCAAGATCTCCAGCCACCGGCTGATCGCCAAGATGCCGACCATCGCCGCCATGGCCTACAAGTACTCGGTCGGGCAGCCCTTCATGCAGCCGCTCAACTCGCTGAGCTATACCGGCAATTTCCTGCGCATGACCTTCGGCGTGCCGGCCGAACCCTATGAGGTGATCCCGGCGGTGGAAAAGGCGATGGACCGGATCTTCATCCTCCATGCCGACCACGAACAAAACGCTTCGACCAGCACCGTGCGCCTCGCCGGTTCGTCTGGCGCCAATCCGTTCGCCTGCATCTCGGCGGGTATCGCCTGCCTGTGGGGCCCGGCGCACGGCGGCGCGAACGAGGCCGCGCTCAACATGCTGCGCGAGATCGGCACGCCCGATCGCATCCCGCATTACCTCGAACGCGCCAAGGACAAGAACGACCCGT
>JAGREI010000044.1:0-7810 GCA_020446625.1 Erythrobacter sp. | reverse complement strand
TGATGGGCTTCGGCCACCGCGTGTACAAGAACTACGATCCGCGCGCGACCGTGATGCAGAAGACCGTGCGCGAGGTGTTCGAGGCACTGAAGGTCACCGATCCGGTGTTCGAGACCGCGCTGCGGCTGGAGGAACTGGCGCTGAACGATGATTACTTCATCGAAAAGAAGCTGTTCCCCAACGTCGACTTCTATTCGGGCGTGATCCTGTCCGCGATCGGCTTCCCCACCACCATGTTCACCGCGCTGTTCGCGCTGGCGCGCACCGTGGGCTGGGTGGCACAGTGGAACGAGATGATTTCCGACCCCGGCCAGAAGATCGGCCGCCCGCGCCAGCTCTACACCGGCCCGACGCAGCGCGACTACGTTCCGGTGGCAGACCGGTAGGCAAAACCCGCGTCAGCGCGGTTCGCTGCGGCGTTCCTCGAAGGTGGGCAATTCGAGCGTGAAGCGGGCGCCCTGTCCCTTCGCGCTCTCCACCGTCAGCGTTCCGCCCATCGCTTCGGCCAGGCGGCGCGAGATGTAGAGGCCCAGCCCCGAACCGCCGTCCCCGCTGCGGCCCAGCCGTTCGAACTTGCGGAACACCTTTTCCTGCTGTTCGGGATCAAGGCCCTCGCCCTGGTCCGCCACGGTGATGCGGGCGCGGTCCTCGTCAAGCTCGGTGCGGATCCACACCTGCCCGCCTTCAGGCGAATAGCGGATGGCATTGCCGACAAGGTTCAGCAGCACCTGCAAGACGCGGCGGAACTCACCAATTGCGGGTACGGAATCACCCGCCTTGGGCGCATCCAGCGTGATCTGCCGTTCCTGCGCCCGCACGCCCAGAATGCCCACTGCACGGCGAGCCACGTCGGCCAGGTCGATCTTGTCCGGCGCCGTTGCGAAAGCCTCGTCCTCCACCATCTCCAGCGTGGTTAGGTCGTCGATCAGCGCCAACAGGTGCTGCCCGGCGGCAGCGATATCGGCGGCATAGCTGCTGTATTCCTCCGCCAGCGGCCCCGCCAGCTGGGTGCGGATCGTTTCGGCATTGGCGATGATCCGGCTGACAGGCTGGCGCAGCACAGGCGCGATCTCGCGGCCGATCCCGCTGACCCGGTCAGGCTCGCGCTCGGGAGCGGGCGCTGCCTCGGGCAGTGCCTGTCGCGGCACCAGGTACAGCTCGAACCCGTCGCTGCCCGGTTGCGGATTGCCCAGCGGCACCATGTGCACGCTCCATTCGCGCGGCGAGCCGTCGATTTGCACCGTCGCCCCGTCCAGCAAACGCCAATGCATCGGCTTGTGGTGCTTGCCTGCGGCGGGAGTGACGAAATTGGTCCAGACGCTGCCCAGGCCCAGGCGCATCATCGCGGCAAGGTCTGCCAGGTCCTCGGCATCGCTTTCCACGCCCAGCACTTCCTGCGACGGCCCGAGCCGGGCGTTTAGACCGGCGATATGCCGCAGCAGCTTCACCCGCTCGCCAATGCCCTCCTCGCGCGGGGCGGATGGCAGCGGTTGTGCTTGCCAGTTGGCGATGGCGATGACCGTCCCATCGCCTTCGGGATCGACTTCGACCCAGGCCGTCACCTGCTCGCTGTCGTCCTGCGCGCGGATGGCGCGGGCCAGGTGCAGGCCGTAGACGCGCGACTTGCGCACCAGTTCGATCAGCGCGGGCGTAACCAGCGCGCCCGGCAGTTCGCCGCCGCTGCGCAGGTGAAAGCTCGCCAGCGGCTCGTCGGCCTCCACCAGCCGGTCCTGCGCGTCGGTGCGCGCGCGGACAACATGGGGGGCGGCCGAGGCCATGGCCTCAGCGCGCCAGTTCGGTGGTGGCGGAGGCCAGCAGCGCGACCGCGCGATCGGTGCGCAAGGCATCGAACCCGTCGGGCAGCGTGATGTCAGGGTGCAGGTATAGGAACTGTTCCTCCACCGCGCCCTGGTTTAATCCCGCCGCGCGCAGCGAAATGGCCAGCCGCACAACCTGGTTCTCTCCCAGTGACAGCACCGCGGTTTCGCGCGGCTGTTCGGAGGCCATGCCCAGTGCCGTGGCAAAGACCGACAGTCCGGCATGGTCCACCGCCAGCGCGCGATTGGCCGTGTGGCCCATGGCCATCACCAATTGGGCAATCTGTCCCACCCTGCCCTCGCTCTCGTCGAAGTGCTCGCGCAGGCTGGTGCAGACGCGTTCGGCTGCGGCAGCATGATCGGCGGCGTGGCTCTTCAGCAGGTTGGTGGCGCTGTGGAACAGTTCGGCGGGCAATTCGCCCAGCGCCAGTTCCATGCGCCGCTGCTGATGCATGAACCGCGCCTGGGCGGCGACCACGCGCATGGCGGCGGCGGCCTGCCCCTGATCGCTGGAGGCCGCGCGTTCCTGGAGGAGCGGCGAAAGCACCGGGTCGAAGCCGCTGCGCTGTTGCAGCCGGTCTGCCAGCAATGCCTCGATGGTCAGCGCATGGGCGTGGCCCAGAAAGGCCGCATCTTCCAGCAGCGCGACGGCCAGGGCTTCCTGCCGCAAGTCGGCAAAGGCGCCGGGGTCGCGTTCGCCCGCTTCCTTGGCCAGCGCCAGCATCAGCTGGCGCGCGACATGCACCATCATGCCGCGAATGCGCGCGATGACCTCGTCGCTGAACAGCGCGTGGTCGTCATTGGCCAGGAGGTGGCGCAGGATCGGGCGCGCGGTGGCGAGGATGACATCGCCCTGCGCCAGCTCGCCGCGCAGCATCTCCTCCACGGATTCGGCAGAAGGCATGGTCTTGCTCATGATGCTCATCGTGCGGCCATAGCCGAGCTTGGTTAAACTGCCGTTAGCCGCGCTGCGGCCAGAGATTGGCGGCCAGCACCAGCGTGGCCGCCAGCATGATCGCCATTTCGGGGCCGATTACCAGCGCCAGCACGGCAACCAGCCCGGCGATCACCATGCGGTCGCGCAAGGGTTCCAGCCATGCGGGCAAGCTCCGCAGGTCCAGCAGGATCAAGGCTGCGCCCAGCACCAGCGGGGGGAACAACACCCGGTGCGGCAGGCTGTCGATGGAGAGTACGCCCAGGGTAATCAGCGCCAGGTCCACGACCCGGCGCAGCCATGGCCAGCGGCGGATCTTTCCGAAGGGGGCAACGCCAAGCTGGGCGATCGCCAGCACGCCCTCGATCACGGGCATGGCCAGCGCGACCAGCGCGAACCCCAGTGCCGGCATGTCGAACCAGCCCGCCAGCACGCCGCCGCCCAGCAGCAGCGCCGTCAGCACCAGCAGGCCAGCGCGCAGATGGCGCCATTCCAGCACCGCCTTGCCGGCCACCATGGCCCGGCCGAGCCAGCGCGACGGGGCGCCCGGCGGGACATCGCCCAGGTGCGTGCGTTGCCACAGCAAGGCGCGCGCTTCCGCCATGTCCTGCGTGCGGATCACCGACCAGCGCCCGTCGTCTAGCATGGCATCGCTCATCCGCACTTCCGACAGGCGCTGTTGCAGGGCGATGCGTAGCAGCGCTGGCGCCGGAGCGACGTCTTCGGGCAGATTGGCCACCTTGCCGAGAAACCGGCCCGGCAGGGTAAGCGCGCCCGCCCAGGCACGGTCGAGGTCGATCCGTTCCAGCCCCGCCGCCACACCCGGCCCGGCCGAAACGACCAGCACCCGGTTGCCATCGGCCTTCAGCAAGTCCAGCGCCACCGGCGATTCGGGCAACAGGCCGGGTTGCAGCACCAGCAGGCTGTCATCGTCAGCGATGATCCCCGGCAGGGCCAGCGCGGTGGAAATCACCTGGTATTTCATCCCGGCGCGTTCCACCGCGTGGCGAAAGTCGATGGCATCGGGCGAAGCGCCTCCGCCAAAGGCGATCACGGCGGTACAGCCCGCCTCCTGCGCGAACAGCAGCTGCCGCCGCGCCAGCGACTTGCCGGCAATCGCGGGCATGGCCGCCTCGCCGGGCTGAGGCAGGCAGATCAGGGCTGCGCGCATGACAAGGCTTTCGGTGGAAACATGCGGGCAAGCTAGGCACCGGCGGGAGGACTGCCAAGGGCGCTCCGCGCGCGTGACTGCGGAAAAATGCCCGGCCCGTCGCACCTGTAGCGCGGACGCGCATCGCCGGGGTTCCAAGGCGTTCACCATATGGTAAGCATAAGTGATGAACCGCAATCGCACATTTGGCGCCGCATCGGCAGGCGCGGCCGAGGGGCAGCAGGACGAGGCTGCTGGCCAGCCGGAAGCTCACGAAACCTCGGTCGAACAACTGGAAGAAGAAGCGTGGGAGGAAGCGCCTGCCCGCCCTCGCCTGCGCTGGCTGGTCCCCGCCCTAACCGTGCTTGCGGCGCTGGGCTGGACCGGGTTCTTTGGCTGGGTCAACCAGGGTGCGATCCTGGCCGGGGCAAGCGCGCCGCAATGGCTCGACTGGATCGTGCAATGGTCGGTGCCGCTGGTACTGCTGGCTGCATTGTACCTGATCGCGATGCGCAATTCGCGGCGCGAGGCCAACCGCTTCACCGATGCCGCGCGGGCGCTGTCGGTCGAATCCGCGCAGCTGGAAACCCGCCTGAAGGTGGTCAACCGCGAGCTGGCGCTGGCGCGCGAGTTCATCGAAGCGCAGTCGCGCGATCTGGAAACGCTGGGACGCATTGCCAGCGAACGACTTTCGACAAATGCCGAGCATTTGCAGAGCCTTATCCAGAGCAATTCAGCCCAGGTCGAAGCCATCGGCCATGTCAGCGAAACCGCCGTGGGCAATATGGAGATGCTGCGCGACCAGTTGCCGGTGCTGGCCAATTCGGCGCGTGACATGAACAACCAGCTGGGCGCTGCGGGGCAGAACGCCCAAGGACAAGTCGCTTCGCTGGTGGCAGCCTTCGAACGGCTCAATACCTTTGGCGCGGCGGGCGAAGCGCATGTGGCGTCGGTGAATGAACAGGTGGAAGCGACCTTGCGCGGGTTCGAGGAACAGCTGGTGACGCTGGGAGACCTCGCCGGGCAGCGGTTCGAACGGCTGCGCACGCAGAGCGACGAATTCCGCCGCGAACTGGAAAGCAGCGAGGAACGCGTGATCGACGCGATCGCGACCCGCTCCGAAGCACTGGCGCGGCAATTGCACGACGATGCCGAAGCCTTGCGCCAGCGCGAAGCGGCGGCGGCTTCCGCCATGCGGGAACGGCTGGTGGCGCTGCGCGTCGAAGGCGAACGACTGGTGCAGGGAATGGACGGGGGCCAGGCTGCCGCCACCGAACGCTGGACCGCGGCCATCACCGGCATCGAGGAACGCCTGCGGCAGGTGCTCGAAGGCGTGGTGCGGCTGGACGAATCGGCCACTGAAAACGCCCGTGCGCGTCTGATGGCGCTCAACGAGGAAGCACAGCAGGTCGATCGCCGCCTGGCCGACAGCATGGCTGCCTTCGAGAGCGAATTTGCCACTCGCCGCGCCGCCACGCAGGCGAGCGAGGCCGAGGCGCTGGCCACGCTGGAAGCGCGCATTGCCGAGTTCGATGCCCGCAATACCGAACGCCAGCAGGAACACCTGGCTCATGTCGCTGGGCTGGCCGAACGCGGTGAGGCTCTGGCAGGCCGATTGGCGGCGCTCGATGGCGATATGCAGGCGCTGGGATCGCAAGCCGCCGCCGCCAGCGGCACCATGGCCGAAGCCGCCGACGTGCTGGCCAACCGCCTGTCGCAAAGCCGGGCCGTGCTGGAAGAGAGCGGAACCTTCATCAACCGCCTTACCGATGACGGTGTGCGGCTGCTGGAAATCATCCGTGCCAGCGCAGAACATTCCGAAGGGGCGCTGTCGAACTCGGTGGCCAAGGCCGAAAATCGCCTCGCCGCGTTCTCCTCCACCGCCGAGGGTCTGCAACAGCTGATCGGGGATGCCGAGGCGCGCGGGGTGAACCTTGCCGCGCAGATCGAAACCGCACGCACCAGCGGTACGGCCTCGATCGAGCAGCTGCGCGAACTGGAAGGCCAGCTGGCGCAGGTGAACAGCGAGGCCGAGGCGATTTCCCGGCGGGCATCGCAGGATCTGCGCCAGGCGATCGATGCCCTGTCCGAAACCTCGACCACGGTGCTGGCCAACCTGCGCGACGAGCAGGCGGGCGCCGTCGCCGCGCTGGCCGAGGAACTGGCCGCCGCCAGCCGTGACAGGCTGACCGAAGCCATGCGCCGCCATGCCGCCGAAACCATCGAGCAGATTGCCGCCGCATCCAGCCGCGCCGATGCAACCGCGCGCGAAACCACGCGCCTGCTGCGCAACCAGCTGGCCGAGGTCGGGGAACTGGCGGCAAGCCTCGAACAACGCGTGGAATATGCCCGCGAACGCGCCGAGCAGAAGGTGGAAAGCGACTTCACCCGGCGCATGGCGCTGATCACCGAGGCGCTGCATTCGACCGCAATCGACATCACCAAGGTGTTCGACAACGATGTCACTGACGTGCAGTGGGCCAATTACCTGCGCGGCGATCGCGGTATCTTCACCCGCCGCGCGGTGAGCCTGCTCGACAAGCGGGAAGCGCGGCAGGTGAGCGATGTCTACCAGGAAGACAGCGAATTCCGTGACACGGTGAACCGCTACATCCACGATTTCGAAGCCATGCTGCGCAACGTGCTGGCCACCCGCGACGGCAATGCCATGGCGGTGACGCTGCTATCCAGCGACGTGGGCAAGCTCTACGTGGCACTGGCGCAGGCGATCGAGCGGCTGCGCGACTGATCGCCTCAGCGGGCACTCGCTGGCGGTTGCGGCAGCCAGTCGATGTCTTCCATGGTCACCCATTGGGCCGAATAGTTGGCGACGAACAGGCCGGTCAACACGGCTGCCAGCACGGTGGCGCGCAGCACCACGCGCCAGGGACGGAAGTTGACCGGCGCACTGTCGGCATGACCCGGCTCCACCTCGGCGCCCACGTCGTGCGCGGTCTTCACGCCGAAGGGCAACATCAGGAATGCGCTCATTACCCAGAACAGGAAATAGATCGCGATCATCGAGGTGATGTTCATGCCCCGGCGCCTCCGATCTCGCTGGCCAGGATAACGCGCGTCTGCGGCTTCTTGCCTGACCAGCGTTGCGCGGCGCGGCGGGCGGCAAGGCGCGCGGCCTCGCTCACTTCGTCGCGATCGTGGCGGCGTTGCCCTTTCAGGACAGCCACGGCCTTGGCGACGTCGGCCTCTGCCTCTTCGACAAATTCGGCGTAGTCCTCGTCCAGCGGCAGGCCCACGCCTTCCACCCGCACCCCGCCCTGCCCGTCGAGCACCACGATCAGCAGCCCGTCGCGCGCCAGGCGGCGGCGCATGGTCACCGCATCGCCATCGGCAGGCACGATGATCTCGCCATCCAGCACCAGCCGCCCGGTGCGCACTTCGGCCAGCTTGCCCGGTGCGCCGGGGGCCAGCCGCACCACGTCGCCATTCTTCTGGTAGATCGCCGTTGGAATGCCCGAGGCCAGGCCCAGTCGCGCCTGTTCCTGCATGTGCCGGATCTCGCCATGAACGGGGACCAGGATCTCCGGCCGCAGCCAGCTGTAGAGCGCCTGCAATTCCGGACGGCCCGGATGGCCAGATACGTGGATATGGCTTTGCCGGTCGGTCACCATCACGATTCCGCGTTCGGCAAGCTGGTTCTGGATTCGCCCAATGGCCAGTTCGTTGCCGGGGATCACCCGGCTGGAGAACAGCACCACGTCGCCTTCGGCCAGTTCGAGCGGGTGATTGTCCTCGGCAATGCGCGCCAGTGCCGCGCGCGGTTCGCCCTGCCCGCCAGTGGCCACGATCATCACTTCGCCACGGGGCAAGCGCATGGCGGTGTCGAAATCCACCGTTTCGGGAAAGTCGGCAAGGTAGCCGGTATCCTGCGCCACGGCGATGATCCGGTCG
>JAGREI010000380.1 GCA_020446625.1 Erythrobacter sp. | reverse complement strand
GCTGGGTCTTCTCCATCTGCCGCTTCACGCGGCCACGGATCTTCTTTTCGACCTGGAGGACCGAAAGCTCGCCCTCCATCACCGAATAGACCATTTCGAGGCGCTTCAGCGCATCGGTTTCGGCCAGCAGCTGCTGCTTGGTATCGACCTTGGCGGTGAGGTTTGCGGCGATGGCATCGGCCAGCTGGCCAGCATCGTCGATCGCGCCCAGCTCGTCCTCCAGCTCGTCCGAGCCCTTCTTGTTGGACTTGGCATATTCGTTGAACTGGCCGAGCGCCGACCGCATCATGGCCGCCACTGCATTGCCGCTGGCGCCGGTTTCCGCCACCAGTTCGGTCTGCGCCAGCACATAGCCGTCGGTCAGCCGCATTTCGACCAGCCGCGCGCGCTCCTGCCCTTCCACCAGCACGCGCACGGTGCCGTCGGGCAGCTTGAGCATCTGCTGCACCTGCGCGATCACGCCCAGGTCGTAGAGGTCTTCCGCCTCCGGATCGTCGCAAGCCGGATCGAGCTGGGCGAGGAGGAAGATATCCTTCCCGTTCTCCATCGCCGCTTCCAGCGCCGCCACCGACTTCTCGCGCCCCACGAACAGGGGCACGGTCATGCCGGGAAAGACGACGATGTCGCGCAGGGGCAGGAGGGGAAAGGCGGTGGTTTGCGGTTCGCTGGTCATATGCTGGCGAATATGGGGGCGGCAGCGTGAAGCTGCAATGACCGGGCGGGGTTAAGGGGTGGAAAGCATCCCTGCGCGGTCTGAAAGGGTGCCTAGCCCATCCCCGGCAGGTTGAACCCCGGCGGCAGGCCCAGGCCCTGCTGCATTTCCTGCATCTGCGCGCTCGCCGCGCGATCCGCCTTGTCGCGGGCGTCGTTGAAGGCGGCGGTGACGAGGTCTTCGAGGATCTGCTTTTCATCAGGGGTCATCAGGCTGTCGTCGATCGACACGCCGATGATCCGCCCGCGGGCGCTGGCGCGCACCTTCACCAGCCCGCCGCCCGAGGTGCCCTCGACCTCGATCTGGTCGAGCTTCACCTGCGCCTCGTTCATCTGCTGCTGAATCTTCTGCGCCGCTTCCTGCGCGGCCTTCATCATCTCTTCGATATTCTGCATCGGGGGGACTCCTGAAAAAGTTAGGCGCGGCGCGACCAATCCTTGTGGCCGCGCTGGGGTTCAACCGGTTCGACCAGCTGCGCCTGGGGGAAATGCTGGCGCACCGCCTGCATCATCGGGTGCGCTTCCAGCCGGTCCTTCGCGGCCTGGCGTTCGGCTTCCTGCTGTTCCCACAGCGACAGCGCGGTGCCGTCCGTGTCCTCGCTGCGCGTCACCTCCCACCGCTGGCCGGTCAGGGCGAGCAGCGCCTGGCGCACTTCGGGGCCGATATCGTCGTCGAAACCGGGCGGCTGGGCGAAGACCAGCTTCTGCGGGCCGAGTTCGATCACCCGCACCTGGCGCACCAGCACCGAGGCGAGCGACATGGCGTTGGGCAGGTCCGACTGTTCGACCATGGTGACGACGTCGGCCCATTGCATGGCCTGCGGAGCCGCGCCTGCGCCACCGCCCTGCCCCGTGGCGCCAGCCGCCGGAGCCGAAGCCGCCAGATCCTTCAGTTCCTGCGCCAGCTTGCCCGGATCGGGCATGTCGGCGGCGTGGAGCACGCGCAGCAGCGCCATCTGCGCCGCCACCAGCGGATCCGGCGCGTTGCGCACTTCGTCATGGCCCTTCAGCAGCAGTTGCCACAGCCGGTGGACCTGCCCTACCGACAGCCTTTCCGCCCAGTCGACCAGCGCGGCGCGTTCTTCCTCGGTCGGCGCATCGGCCTCACCCCCTGCCACCTGCGTGACGGCCACCTTGTGCGCGAATTCCATCAGCGCGCGCATCAGCGCCAGCGGCTCGACGCCCAGCGCATATTGCCCCTCCACCGCTGCCAGCATGGCCTGCGGATCGCCTTCAAGCACGTGCTGGAACAGCCGCCGCTGCGCGCCCTTGTCGGCCAGGCCCAGCATGTCGCGCACCTTGCCCGCGCGCACCATGGTGTGGGTGCCATCCGAATCCATGTCGGCATGAGCAATCGCCTGGTCGAGGATCGACAGGCCATCGCGCACCGAACCTTCGGCGGCCGCCGCGATCATCGCCAGGGCTTCGGGCTCGGCCTCGACACCTTCCTTGGTGCAAATCGCGGCGAAGTGATCCTGCAACAGCTCGCGCGGGATGCGCCTGAGGTCGAACCGCTGGGTGCGGCTGAGCACCGTTACCGGCAGCTTGTCCACTTCAGTAGTGGCGAACAGGAACTTCACATGCGGCGGCGGTTCCTCGAGTGTCTTCAGCAGGGCGTTGAAGGCTGCGTTGGACAGCATGTGCACTTCGTCGATGAGGTAAACCTTGTAGCGGCCGCGCACGGGGAGATACTGCGCGTTTTCGAGCAGGTCACGCGTGTCGCTGACGCCGGTACGCGAGGCTGCATCCACCTCGATGAGATCGAGAAAACGGCCTGCGCTGATGTCCAAGCACGTCGTGCAGGTCTGACAGGGCGACGAGGACACACCGTTGGTCTCGCAGTTCAGGCACTTGGCCAGGATACGGGCTATGGTGGTCTTGCCCACTCCACGGGTACCTGTAAAGAGATACGCATGGTGCACACGGTCGTGATCCAGCGCGTGGGTGAGCGCGC
>JAGREI010000043.1 GCA_020446625.1 Erythrobacter sp. | reverse complement strand
GGTCCATGAACAGCAGCGAGATTGCCGCGACCGGCGGCGCTTCGCCGGTGGTGACGGCGCTCACCCGCTGGCCGTCGACGAAGGCGCCCTTGCCGCGATGGGCCACGCAGAAACGTCCGCTCAGGCAGTCGTAGATCCACCCGCTGCGCGCCTCGCCGCCCGATGCCATGGCTACGATCACTCCGAACGGCGGCTTGCCCTGGGCGAAGTTGCGGGTGCCGTCGAGCGGATCGACGATCCAGCAATCGCTGCCCAGGTGGCGCGCCACCGATGGATCGGCATGGGTGCTCTCCTCGCCCACGAAGGCGAGGGCGGGGTCGATCCGCTCCAGCCCCTCGCGCAGCATGGCCTCGGCCTCGCGGTCGGCCACGGTGACGGGATCGTTGCCCCCTTTGTCCTCCACCTCGCCCTGCTGGAGGTTGCGATAGCGCGGCAGTATTGCCCGTTCGGTGACTTGCTTCAGAAGGCTTTGAATTTCCCGATCCAAGGCGATGAAATCACTCACGAACGATAGTCCGCGTTGATCGAGATGTAGCCGTGGGTCAGGTCGCAGGTCCACACGGTGGCGCGCCCTTCGCCCAGGCCGATGTCGACCTCGATATCGATATCCTGCCCTTCGAGGTGCCTCGCCACCGGGGCCTCGTCATAGTTGGCCAGCGGAAGGCCGTTGCGCGCGGCCCAGACGCCGCCGAAGGCAATGCCCAGCTTGTCGCGGTCCGCCGGTTCGCCCGCCTTGCCCACGGCCATCACCACGCGGCCCCAATTGGCATCGCCGCCCGCGATCGCGGTTTTCACCAGCGGCGAGTTGGCAATGGCCAGGCCAATGCGGTGGGCGCTTTCGTCCGACTTGGCGCCAGTTACGGTTACGGCGATGAACTTCTGCGCGCCTTCGCCGTCGCGCACCACCAGGTGCGCCAGCTGGCGGCACATGTCGTCCAGCGCCGCCATGAAGGCGTCCGCACCAGGATCGTCGAAGCTGGCGAGGGGCTGGTTGCCCGCCTTGCCGGTGGCGAAGGCCAGCACGGTGTCGCTGGTGGAGGTATCGCTGTCCACGGTGATGCAGTTGAAGCTGCGGCGGTTGGTGGTAGACAGGCAATGCTGGAGGAAGGCCGGTTCCACCGCCGCATCGGTGAACACGTAACCCAGCATGGTGGCCATGTCGGGCGCGATCATGCCTGACCCCTTGATGATACCGTTCAGCGTTACGCGGGTGCCGCCCAGCATGGCGCTGACGGTTACACCCTTGGCAAAAGTATCGGTTGTTCCGATGGTTAGGGCAGCATCTTCCCACGAACATTCAGGTGCATCCATCACCGCAGCCACGCCCGCCTGCGCCTTGTCCTTGGGCAGCGGCACGCCGATCACGCCGGTGGAGGACACCAGCACGTCGGACGGCTGGCAATCGAGGTGATGCGCCACCTGCGCCATGATCTGCTCCACCGCCTCGCGCCCGCGATAGCCGGTGAAGGCATTGGAATTGCCCGCGTTGACCACCAGTGCCCGCGCGCGGCCCAGCTTCACCTGCTCGCGCCCCATCTCGACCTCGGTCGAACAGCACAGGTTGCGCGTGAACACGCCCGCCAGCGCGGTCCCTTCGGCCAGTTCGGCATAGGTGAGGTCGGCCCGGTCCCAGTTCTTGTACCCGGCGCGTGCTACGCGCAACGTAACCCCCGCGATCGGCGGCATCTGGGGAAAGGGGCGGGCGAGGGGCGAGCGTTCGAGGTCCATGCGCGGTCCCATAAATGGCGCGGGGCCGCTCGCCAACCGCGCAATTCACCGCCACGCACGGCTAGTCAGTGGACTTTAAGGAAAACCGCGCTATCTGCACCACACACATGTTGCGCAAACTGCTCACCCTGCTGGCCGTCATCAGCGGCCTTGGCCTTTCCGCCCAGCCTTCGCTGGCGGCGCAGGCGAGCGTGGTCAGCGTGGCGGCGCAGGTGGAGACGCAGGCGTGCCAGCCGGTGGTTGCCCATCCGCTGATGCTGACCAGCGGCAATGCCGCGCGTCAGCGCAATGCCCGGCCGTGCCGGCCCGTCGCGGTGGTGATCGTCACCCCCACAGTGCAATTGCAGGCGGACCGCGCGCGCGAATAGCGCGCCTGTATTCCATACCCCGCTGATCTGCATCGGCTGCGCCCTGCTGCGTGGCCTCTATTCCCATATTGAAGACAGGATTCGCCCACCATGTGGCAGAAAATCGCCAAGTCCATCTTCGGTTCGTCCAACGACCGTTACGTCCGCTCGCTCGACAAGACCCTGGCCCGCATCGCGGCGCTGGAGGAACAGCTGGCAGACTTCTCCGATGACGAGCTGCGCGCGCAGACGCTGAAGTTCCGCAAGAAGATTGCCGAGGATGGCAAGACGCTCGACGACCTGCTGCCCGAAGCCTTTGCCACCGTGCGCGAGGCGGGCAAGCGCGTGCTGGGGATGCGCCACTTCGACGTGCAGATGGTGGGTGGCATCGTGCTCCACCGCGGCGAAATTGCCGAGATGAAGACCGGCGAAG
>JAGREI010000042.1 GCA_020446625.1 Erythrobacter sp. | reverse complement strand
CCATGTCATGCACATCGTCTCGAATGTCGAGGGCGAGATCGCCGAGGGCGAGGACGCGCTCTCGGCGCTGCTCGCGGGGCTGCCGGCGGGCACCGTCTCGGGCGCGCCCAAGATCCGCGCTTGCGAGATCATTGCCGAACTCGAACCCGAAACACGCGGCCCCTATGCGGGCGGCGTGGGCTATTTCGCACCCGATGGATCGGTCGATTCGTGCATCGTCCTGCGTACGGCGGTGGTGAAGGACGGCACGATGCATGTGCAGGCGGGTGCAGGCATCGTCGCGGATTCGGACCCGGCTTACGAAGCCGCCGAATGCCGCCACAAGGCGGGCGCCTTGATCGCGGCGGCGCGCGAGGCGGTGAAGGTGGCGAGCGAGCCGGGGTTCGGGCAGTGAAATGGCTGGCCCTGGCGCTGCCATTGCTGCTTGCCGGATGTAACCAGAACCAGGAAAGCGGGGAGCCGGTATCCACGGTCGATCTCGAACACTTTCGCGACGGCACAGAGGCGCCCGAACCTGCGCCCGAACCGAGCGAGGCCGTGGCCAGTGCCTGCGCGGACGAGACCTTCGAAGGCGTGGGCTTCACCCATTGCGTGGCCCGCCCCGGCGCGCAAAGCATCGGCATGGCGCTGCTGGGTGACGGCGGCGCGCCCTATCGCAGCTTTGCCGCTTACCGCGCTGCCCATCCAGACGAGCAGGTCGCCTTCGCCATGAACGGCGGCATGTTCGACGATACCGGCAATCCCATCGGCTACTACGTCGAGAACGGCGATCGCCGCACGACGCTGAACCGCAACGATGGCACGGGCAACTTCCACCTGAAGCCCAACGGCGTGTTCTACGGCAGCGGCAATAGCTGGCACGTGATGGACAGCGAGAGCTTCTACAACACCGTCAGCGACCGCCCCCGGTTCGGCACCCAGAGCGGGCCGATGCTGGTGATCGACGGCCAGATCCACCCGGAAATCACCGAAAACGGCCCCAGTCGCTATATCCGCAACGCCGTGGGCGTGGATGCGGCGGGCAATGCCCATTTCGTGATTTCGGACGCGGACGTCAGCTTCGGGGTGATGGCCCGCTATTTCCGCGACCAGTTGCACACGCCCAATGCGCTTTACCTCGACGGGGTGGTGTCGAGCCTGTGGGATCCTGCCACGGGCCGGATGGACGTGCGCGCGCCGCTCGGCCCGCTGATCGTGGTTACGAACGCAGCGCCCTAGCCTAGCCCAGCACGCCGAACCAGGCGAAGTAGCCCAGCACCAGCGCGAACAGCATCATGCCCCAGCCGATCCGGTCCTCCTCACCCTTGGGGCGAGTGCGTTGCCACAGGCCGCCCAGCACGCCGAAGGCGCAGAAGAACAGGATGATCGCGCACAACAGGCGGAACAGGATCGACCCCACGGCCTCGATCCAGCTGCCCTGCGCGTCCAGCCAGCGGTCGACATCGTTGAGGTTGATGCCCAGCAGCACCAGCACCACGGCAATCGAGCCGAACAGCAGCAGCAGGAACAGGTAGAGGGCCGAAGCCCCGCTGCCTTGCCTGAGGTCTGGATGCACTTCGAAGTGCGAACCGCGCGCGATCCGCCACAAGGCCCCGATATACCGCCCGATCCACCCCATCGGCATCTCCTGCCAGGAACCACGACTAGATGCGCTATCGCTGGACCAAGTCAATCCACGCTTGATCGTCGCCCAGAAACCTGCACAAGCGCGGCCATGAGCCTGAGCCCCGACATCCTCGTCATCGACAACTACGACAGTTTCACCTTCAACCTGGTCCATTACCTGATGGAACTGGGGGCCAAGGTGGAAGTGGTGCGCAACGATGCGCTTACCGCCAGCGAGGCGCTGGCGACGGGTGCCAGGGGTATCCTGCTGTCGCCCGGCCCCTGCACGCCCAATGAGGCGGGCATCAGCCTCGATATCGTGGCCGCCTGCGCCGATGCCGCGCGGCCCTTGCTGGGCGTGTGCCTGGGCCACCAGTCGATCGGCCAGCACTTCGGTGGGCGCGTCACGCGCGGCGGGCTGATGCACGGCAAGACTTCGCCGGTGGAGCATGACGGCACCGGCGTGTTCGCCGGGCTGCCATCCCCCTTCATCGCCACCCGCTATCACTCGCTGATCGTCGACAATATCCCTGATTGCTTGGCTGTAAACGCCACCAGCGAGACGCCGGGGCTGGACGGCACCGCCGTGATGGGTTTCCGCCATGCCGAGCTGCCGATCCACGGCGTGCAGTTCCACCCCGAAAGCATCGCCACCGAACACGGGCATGACCTGCTGGCCAATTTCATGGCGATCTGCGGGCTGGAGGCGAAGGTCCACGCATGAACGTCCTGCCGTCGGTCGAACATCCCCTCTCCGAGGCAGAGGCCGAACACGCTTTCGGCCTGATGCTGGATGGCGTGCCGTCGGAGGAAGAGATCGCCCGGTTCCTGTGCGACCTGTCCGATCGCGGCGAACATGCCGAGGAAATCGCCGGCGCGGCACTGGCCATGCGCCAGCGGCTGATCCCCATCGAGGCGCCGGCCAATGCCATCGACGTCTGCGGCACCGGGGGTGACGGTCACCATACGCTGAACGTTTCCACCGCCGTATCGCTGGTGGTGGCGGCCTGCGGCGTGCCGGTGGCCAAGCACGGCAACCGCGCCGCCAGTTCCAAGGCAGGCGCTGCCGATACGCTGGAGGCGCTGGGCCTCGACATGGAAGCCGCCGGGCGCACCGCCGAATATACCCTGCGCGAGATCGGCATCTGCTTCCTGTTCGCCAAGAACCACCACCCGGCCATGGCCCGCATCCAGCCGATCCGGCAGAAGCTGGGCCGCCGCACGATCTTCAACCTGATGGGTCCGCTGTCGAACCCGGCGCGGGTGCAGCGCCAGCTGATCGGCATTGCGCGGCCCGCCTATGTGCCGATCTATGCCGAGGCCATGGCGCGCCTTGGCACCCGGCACAGCTTCATCGTCTCGGGCGACGAGGGGCTGGACGAGCTCAGCCTCGATCACGGCAACGAAGTGGCCGACGTGCAGGGTGGCGAGGTGCTGATGCGCCGCGTCGATGCCAGCGAGGCGGGGCTGCAACACGCTCCCGTAGAGGCGATCCGCGGCGGCGATGCCGTCCACAATGCCAAGGCGCTGCAAGCCCTGCTGCTGGGCGCCCCCGGCCCCTATCGCGACGCGGTGCTGTTCAACGCGGCAGGCGCGCTGATCGTGGCGGGCGAAGTGGACAGCTGGACCGCCGGGGTGGAGGAAGCCGCCGAGGCACTGGACAAGGGGCTGGCCAAGGCCATGCTCGATTGCTGGATTGCGGCGGCGAAATAGCGCCTGCGCCATTGCGGCGTGCTTCACAGGTTTTTGGGTTCACACGAAGAACACAAAGGCACGAAGAAGCAGCGCGCAGCGGCGAAGCCGCAGCCCGGTTCACGCGTTCGCAACTGGCGCTGACTCCCTCAGATTCGTGATCGCGCCTGCGGCGCAGAACAACCCCTTGGTGTCTTCGTGTTCTTTGTGTGAGCCACTCAAGGCACACCCCTATCGACACAGACCAAGCTCGGCGGCATATGCACCGCCCGATGAACAAGCTCGACGAAATCTGCGCCACCAAGCGCCAGGAAGTGGCCGCGCGCAAGGCCATGCGCAGCCTGGCCGATCTCGAAGCCGCAGCCGCGCAGGCATCGGCTCCGCGCGGGTTCCGGACGGCGCTGGAAGCGAAGATCGGCAACGGCTTCGGCCTGATTGCCGAGGTGAAGAAGGCCAGCCCGTCCAAGGGCCTGATCCGCGCCGACTTCCACCCTGCCAGCCACGCGCGTGACTATGCCGCAGGCGGCGCGGCCTGCCTCTCGGTGCTGACCGATGCGCCCTGGTTCCAGGGGCACGAGGACTTCCTGATCGCTGCACGCGCCGCCTGCGACCTGCCGGTGCTGCGCAAGGATTTCATGGTCGACCCGTGGCAAGTGGCCGAAAGCCGCGCACTGGGGGCCGATGCCATCCTGATCATCGTCGCCGCGCTGGATGACGTGCTGATGGCCGAGATCGAGGCCGCCGCCGTGGCGCATGGCATGGACGTGCTGGTGGAAGTCCACGACGAGGCCGAGATGGAACGCGCGGGCAAGCACCTGACGTCACGCCTGATCGGCGTCAACAACCGCGACCTGAAGACCTTCACCACCGATCTCGCCACTACCGAACGGCTCGCCCCGCTGGCGCCGCAGGGATCGCTGCTGGTGGGCGAAAGCGGCATCAACAGCCACGCCGATTGCCAGCGCCTGGCGGCGGCAGGCGTGCGCTGCCTCCTGGTGGGCGAAAGCCTGATGCGGCAACCTGACGTGGTGGCCGCGACCCGCAAATTGCTCGAAGGCTAGACTTTTCGGGGACACATTGGTGTCCTATGCGTTGTCTGTCTGTCGGCCACTTCCGGCCGCGACACCATCGAAAGGGGTCAGCATGGGAATCTTCAGCGCAATCAAGGACGCGATCTTCGGCAAGGACGAGGAACCGGCCGCCGATCCGGCAAGCAAGGCAGGTGCCTCGATCGGTGCCGGGATAACGCCCGAAGGCAAGGCCGCAGCCAAGGCCGCCAGCAAGGAAGCCGCGCCCGCCGCGATGAGCGGGGTCGATGTCGAAGCGCGGCTGGATGCCATGCCGGGTGCCGACAAGCTCAACTGGCGCACCTCCATCGTTGACCTGATGAAGCTGGTGGGCATCGATTCCAGCTTCGAAAATCGCAAGGAACTGGCGCACGAACTGGGCGATGCCGACTATTCGGGCAAGGCCGAGGAAAACGTGGTGCTGCACAAGCAGGTTATGAACGCGCTGGCGCAAAACGGCGGCGTGGTGCCGGCCAAGCTGCTCGACTGATCGCAGGCGCTTATCGCAGGTACTGTCCTACGCGCGGCAGCTGTGGCAAGGGTCTGGCATGACCCTTTTCCTGCCTGCCGCGCCTGCCATCCGGAACCGCTGCGCCCCACCGCCCTGGGCGCGGCGGTTTTCCTTGCCAGGACAGTGTAACACCTGTCACACCTTCTCGATTGTCGATATGCCGACCGGGGGGCAGGCATGAGCGGTCTCACTCACCTGGACGACAAGGGCGCGGCGCGCATGGTGGACGTTGGCGGCAAGGCGCAGACCGCGCGCAGTGCCACGGCGGCAGGGCGCATCCGCATGGCTCCGGCGACCTTGGCCGCGGTGCGCGACGGCTCCGGCCCCAAGGGCGACGTGCTCTCTGCCGCGCGGATCGCCGGGATCATGGCG
>JAGREI010000379.1 GCA_020446625.1 Erythrobacter sp. | reverse complement strand
TAGTAGAGGTCTTCGCGGAAGCGGCCCGCGGCCACTTCGTCCGGCAGGTTGCGGTTGGTGCAGGCGACCACCCGCACGTCCACCTTCACCGGCGCGGTTGCGCCCAGCGGCACCACCTCGCCTTCCTGAAGCGCGCGCAGCAGCTTGGCTTGCAGGGGCAGGGGCATTTCGCCCAGTTCGTCGAGCAGCAGGGTGCCGCCGTCGGCAGCGCGGAAGAAGCCCTCGCTCGCCTCGCTGGCGCCGGTGAAGGCCCCCTTGCGATGGCCGAACAGCATGGCTTCCAGCATGGCTTCGGGCATGGCCGCGCAGTTGACCGCCACGAACGGCCCCGCCGCCCGCGCGCTCATGCGGTGGAGGAAGCGGGCGAGCACTTCCTTGCCGGTGCCGGTCGGTCCTTCCACCAGCACCGGGATATCGCTGGCCGCCACCCGCGCCGCCAAGGTCAGCATGGCGAGCGATCCGGTATCGGCGGCCACCGGCATCCCGTCGGCAGCAGCAGCCGCGAGCAGGGCCGCGCGCGCCGCCTTGTCGTCACCATCGGCGTGGCACAGCACGTGGCTGGTATCGGGCAACCGCACCAGCGATCCGCTTGCCCCGTGGCGCAGCTCGATCACCCGCGCCCCGCGCCCGGCAGCAGGCCGCACCCCCGGCTCGGCCAGTACGACTTCGGCGTCGGCGGGCCAGTTGGCGAGCACCGACGCGGCGTGATTCACCAGCACTGGATGCTTTTTCCGCGTCGTTTCGGTGCTGATCGTGCGTGCCATCGCTTGGCCCCCGTTAACCTTGTTTCACGGAGGAGGAATGCGCCCGAACGGCCAAGAAAGGCTGAATTTCAGACCATGGGCAAATACCTAGCCCGAATCCGCGCCAGCCGCCGATCCACCCTTAAACTTCGCCAACCGGGGCCGCTCTTGGTGCTGGCAGCCGGGCCGATTTCACTCCTGGCCCGCCGCATTCGAAGACCCTTGTTGAACCCGATTACACACGAACCAGGAGACACATCATGGCCGTTATCAACACCAACATCAGCGCCCTGCGCGCCACCAACGCCAGCAGCATGGCCGACCGCATGCAGGGCGTCGCCATGGAGCGCCTGTCGACCGGCAAGCGCATCAACGGCGCCAAGGACGACGCCGCCGGCCTCGCCATCGCCACCACCATGACCGCCGACATCCGCGCCATGAAGCAGGGCGTGCGCAACGCCAACGACGGCATCGCCCTGGCCCAGACTGCGGAAGGCGCGCTGGACGAGGTCAGCAACATGCTCCAGCGCGTCCGCGAGCTGGCGGTGCAGGCCAAGAACGGCACCTACTCGACCAGCGACCGTGGCCACATGGACGCCGAAGTCGACGAGTTGCAGGCACAGGTCGACGACATCCTGACGAACACCAAGTTCAACGGCGTGACGCTGTTCAGCAAGACGAGCGGCACCGACGTCACGGTGTCTGTGGCCACCGATGCCACCAGCACGGTGACGCTGACCAGCAAGGGCATCGACGGCACCAAGCTGACGACCACCGCGCTCGACGTGACCGACGCCACCAAGGCGGCGACCACGATCACCAACGTCGACACCGCGCTGTCGAACGTGTCGGCCACCCGCGCCACGCTGGGTGCGGGCCAGAACCGGCTGGAATCGGCGATCAACAACCTGACCACCAATTCCACCAACCTGTCCGATGCGCGTTCGCGGATCATGGACACCGACTACTCGGCCGAGACGACCGCGCTCGCCAAGTCGCAGATCCTGAGCCAGGCATCCACCGCGATGCTGGCGCAGGCCAACCAGAGCCAGCAGAACGTCCTTTCCCTGCTGCGCTAATCCCCGACCGAGGGAGGCCAGCGCGCCTCCCGAACTCATCAGCCCAACGGCCCGGAGCTCCCCCCGCTCCGGGCCGTCTTGGCCTGTGCGGCAGAGGCAAGGTGTGACAGGTGTGACACTGTCCTGGGCCAAAAATGCGCTTGTGTCAGGCTGCGGCGGGAAAGTGCCAGGATCGCGAGCGAAAGTGTCAGGAAATGGCCACCGGATTGCCGGGCAATCGGCGTTTTCCTGCTGCGGTAGCAAGCGCTGCAATCGGCAAGCTGGCATGTGTCGCGGAAGCATGTCCACATCCAAGCCAGGAAAGTCCAATGGTAGGACAGACCCAAATTGGAACCAGTTTTCTCTTTCTCATCCAGCCCAGGAATGGCTATTGGGCATACGCAAAATTACGCAGAGTGGAATGCCGTAAGCCAGCTTGCTTGGCCAGATTCACTCTGAATGGTATACGCGGTAGACGGGGCACGACAGGGAATAATCGTGGGGGACGATCTCTCAATTGCCACAAATGATGGCACGCTGACTCAGAAGCAGCGTGATGTTCTTGAATTGCTGATCAGGCACAAGACATCAAAGGAGATTGCCCGCATCCTTTCAATTTCACCGTATACTGTCGATCAGCGCATAACTGCCGCGCGCAAAAAGCTGGGTGTGGGATCGCGGAATGAACTGGCCGAGGCGTATCGCCAGTTGACCGACATATCCCAAGAACTCGCATATCAGTTTCCGTATATGGAAAACAAACAGGTTCGGCGCGATCAAGGCACCGGGGCAACAAGCGAAAGCGTGACGCCAGCAAATCATCCGATTCCGATCAATCGTGATCGGGCATTGGTGGGCGTGATGGAATATCGCGTTGTCCCGGAGATATTCGAAGGGCGGTCCGGCATTTGGATCAGACTGCTCGCGATAGGCCTGATAGCGATCATGCTGTTGGTCATTGTACTAGGTGGACTGGCAGCCTTTGGACAACTGTCCGACCTGCTCAGCTGAACGCCCGAATGTCTCCTGGTGTCGCTCGCCACCCTGCGTGGCTCGTAAGGAGAATTTTGATGTCCATGACCAAGCCTGTCGCCCAGATGCGTATCACCAACGATCTTCGTGAAGCCGAAGCAGCAATCGACAATGCGCTGTTGCAGCAGGCGAAGCTGCTTTCGACGATGGTCCTCGCGCGACGCGAAACCGGCTCTTCGCCGACCATGGGCCACGAGGCCATGCTCCGCCTTGTAAAGTCGCAACAGACTATCCTGACCGCCAGCGGCGAACTCGCCCGTGTGCATGGCAGCCTGCTCAAGATCCAGAGCGATGTGCTGGGTTACGAGGACTGTCCGTCCGAGGGCGCACCGACCCAGCCTTTCATTCCCGCAGGCATTATTGCAGCCTGACCGCACACGATGCCGACCGACCGCGCCATCGTTTATGTCCTTGCCGCCGCGATCACGCTGTTTGCCGTGATCCGCGGCGGCAGTCCCGAGCGCTACTGCGCTGCGATCATCGTCGCGGGGATCCTGGCAGATCGAATATATCCACTGATCGCCGGTGAGCGCGACTTCGTCCATTTTGCGAGCAGCCGGTTGATATTCGACCTCATGCAATTTGCCAGCTTCATGGCAGTTGCCTTGTTCGCAAACCGCATCTGGCCACTGTGGCTATCAGCTGCGCAACTCGTGGCAATAACGGGCAGCCTGGCATTCTTTGCGGTCGTTGACGGTTTCAACCTTGCCTATTGGGCGCTGACCCAGCTGCCGTTGTTCGTGCAGTTGGTTGCTTTGGCGATCGGCACATTCGCCCATCATCGCCGCACCGTTCGCATCGGGCGCTACAATTGCTGGTCGCCGCGTGCAACCTGAAGCGACCGCAATGAAAACGCTCACACCAAGTGCGCCCAGGCCGCAAGCCAAGGACCTGCTGGACGATGCCGCCCGCAGCCTCACTCCGAGCGAACTGCGCCGGTTGGGGGATAGCCTGCTGCGCCTTGCCGATGCGGTGGACCAGGACTGGCAACCGCCCAAGAGCAAGTCGATCTTCCGCTGGCCGAACGAACTGAGCGGGATCGAGAAAAACGCCTACAACCTCGCGGTGAAGGCGCAGGTAGAATATTCGCAGCGGCGAGCACGGCGCAAACACTTCCCTGGCGCAATCCTGGCAGAACCCGGTTGGGACATGCTGCTGGAACTGTTCATGCAGTTTGCCGGCAAGGCCAAGGTCTCCACCACCAGCCTGTGTATCGCCGCTGACTGCCCCACCTCCACCGCCCTGCGCTATATCGGGCTGCTGGAGGAAGAAGGACTGGTGCGACGCACCCCTGCGGTACACGATCGGCGCGTCACCTTCGTTGAGCTGACGGACGCTGGCGTGCTGGCGATGGGGCGGTATCTAGGCGCGATCTAGGCACGCGGCCCCGCCCTACTCCACCAGCAGGATGGAAATCCGCCGGTTCCGCGGATCGCCCGGATCGTCGCGCACCAGCAGTTCGCGGTCTGCCACGCCTTCGATGCGGTCGAAGCGGCTCTCGCTGATACCATGCCGCAGCATCTCCTGACGGGTTGCCTCGGCGCGGCCCGTCGACAGCGACCAGTTGTTCGCTCGCACGCCTTCCCGCCACGGCAAGGCATCGGTGTGGCCCCGCACGATCAGCTGGCCGCTTTCCTGCGCCAGCGTGGCAGAGATGATCCCCAGCAGTTCCTGCGCCTCGGGTACCAGCACGGTGCTGGACAGGTGGAACATCGAGAAATCGGCATCGTCGACCAGGTCGATCCGCACGCCTTCGGGTGTCCGCAGCACGCGCACCTGGCGGCTGAGGTGGCGCAGCCGTTCGACAGCCTGCAACTGCTGCTCTATCCGGCGGGCGATCTCGGCGCGGCGGCGTTCGCCGTCCTCGGTGCCGCCTTCCACCGGGCCGCCTTCGGCGCCGCGCGGGATGGTGATTGACTGGGTGCCGGTCTGCCCGGCCTCGTGCGGGTAATTGTCGACATCGGTCAGCGATGATCCGCCCAGCAGCCCTTCCGCCGATCCCGCCGATTCCTCGCGGGTATAGACCAGCGTGGGGGTGAAATAGTCGGCCAGCCCCTTGCGCTGGTCTTCGGTGGTGGCACCGAGCAGCCACAGCAGCAGGAAGAAGGCCATC
>JAGREI010000378.1 GCA_020446625.1 Erythrobacter sp. | reverse complement strand
GCATCAAGTCGCTCTATTACCTGCGTTCGAAGTCGGTGCAGCGCGCCGGTTTCGCGGGCGGGGTGGAGAACGACAACACGCCCGACGCGGCGAAGTACGAACTCAGTGCGGGCGAAAGCACCGACTACGACGAGTGCCTGGCCTGCCAGTAGGGCTTGATCACCCTCACCCTCCCACCGCTGCGCGGCGGGCCCCTCCCTCTCCCGCCGGGAGAGGGAAAGAGCGGCACAGCCGCGAAAGGGTGAGGGCGACGGCATGAAAACCTACCGCAATTCACCCTCCGGCACGGTCGACCGCGCCCGTGAATTGCGGCGCAGTTCCACCGAGGCCGAAAAGAAGCTCTGGCGCGAGCTGCGGCGCGTGTTCCCGGCAGCAACATTCCGTCGCCAGTCGCCGGTCGGGCCGTTCTTTGCCGATTTCCTCAGCTTCAAGCACAAGTTGATTGTCGAAGTCGATGGCGGCCAGCACGACGAGCATCGCCATGCCGACGCGCGGCGCACCGCTTTCCTCGAAGGCGAGGGCTTTCAGGTGATCCGCTTCTGGAACGATGACGTCTTGCAGAACGCGGACGGCGTTTTGCAGGTGATCGCTTCCCATTTGCAGGCGGATGGGGGAGAGTGAAGTGATGAACGGTCACCCTCACCCTCCCACCGCTGCGCGGCGGGCCCCTCCCTCTCCCATTGGGAGAGGGAAAGAGCGGCGCAGCCGCGAAAGGGTGAGGGCGACGGCACTCCTCCTCACCACCCTCCTCCTCTCCGCCTGCGCGCACCAGGTCGATGCGGGCGTCAGCCATGCCGCCGGAACGCCCGGCTTCTGGTGGGGGCTGTGGCACGGCTTCATCTTCCCCTGGGCCTGGATCGGCTCGTTGTTCTCTGACGATATCGCAGTCTACGCCGTCCCCAATTCCGGCGGCTGGTACGATTTCGGCTTCTTCTGCGGCATTACCGTGCTGGGTGGCGGTAGTTTCTTCGGCTCGAAACGCAGGCGTCGCTGACCATTCCTCCCACAATCGTGGCATGGTATGGCCACCGGGTTCCGGCCAACAGGTGGGGACACAGGGACGGCTGCCGGGGCGGTGGCCAGCAGTGGGGAAACTCGTCATGTTCTTTTACGGTGGTCTTGGGCTGTTGATCGGCGGTCTCATCTTCATGTTCGCGGCCGACAAGGTGGTCTCGGACGCGGAAAAGGCGGCCAAGGCGAAAAGCCAGGCACCGGCGCTGATCGGTGTGGGCGTGGTCTTCCTGATCCTCGCCTTCGTGCTGCCGGGGCTGCTGGCCTAGAACAAGGGCAGCGCCTGCACCTCTTGCAGCGACAGGTCGAGGCCGAATTCCTCTGCCAGCAGCGCGCGGTATTCCGCTGCGTCGGCAATCTCGCCTTGTTCGGATAGGCCCGCCTGCGAGCGGCTGAAGCGCCGATCGACCAGGCTCACGAAACCGTGGGGCAGGCAGCGGCTGACCACGGTGACCTGGGTATGCCGCGCACCGGGATGGGTAGAGGCGAAGTGGCTGCCCAGGGTGAGGTCGGCCATGGCCACTTCGGCCAGTTCGAAGGCATATTGGCGCTCCCACTCGGCCTCGGTCGCCGCGCGCCCGTCGGTGGTGGCCAGCGGCCCGCGCCGTTCGAGCAGCCAGCTGCCCGGCAACGAGCCTTCCTTGCCGATCCGTCGCAGGCGGTGCCGCGCGCCATCGCCCGATTCCGCTTCGGCCCCGTCCGCCAGCGGCATGGGCGGGGCGTAGGAACCGCCGAACCCGGCATCGGCAATCCACGGCTTGCCCAGGATATTGACCAGCAGCAGGCAATGGGTGCGCGGCGTCGGCTCGGGCGGATTGCCCAGCAGCACGCGCGCCAGCAACATGCGGTTGGCAAAGCCCATGGCGGCCAGCATCCGGCCCAGCAGCAGGTTGTGTTCGAAGCAGAAGCCGCCGCGCCGCGCCTGCACCAGCTTGGCCGCCAGCACGTCGCGTTCCAGCCGGATCGGGCGGCCCAGCATCACGTCGAGGTTCTCGAACGGGATCGTCTGCCGGTGCGCCGCCTGCACCCGCAACAGGCCTGCGGGATCGGGCAGCACCGGGCGTTCCAGCCCGATGCGGTCGAGGTAGGCGGCAAGATCGGTGGCGATGGCCATCATGGCCTGATGCCCCGCAGCGCCCGGTCTGGCAATCGCGCCCCGACGAAATGCCGAGAATCGGCGACAATTTGCGACTTGCCGAAGGCGGCGGGATTGCGCTTAGGATCGAAGTGGATAGAGATTACTGCAAATGATTTGCATCAGCATCTAAGGAACATTCATGCGCAAGTGGCACCGTTGGCTCTCGATCTTCTTCGGCATCGTCCTGATCTTCGTCACGATCACCGGCGTGCTGCACTATGCGGCGGTGTGGTGGCCTGCGCCTGAACCCAGTGCAGAAGCGCTTGCCGCGATGGAGCCGCCCGCCGGCTTCGTCTGCCCCGAAGGCTGGCGCTGCATGCCGCCGCGCGGTGAGGCATCCAACGTGTTGCAGGAAAATCTCGGTCTGATCCACCACCTCCACGCCGGCAGCGAAGGCGGGATCTGGGGCGAGATCATTGTCATGCTGAGCGGCCTGGCGCTGCTGTTCTTCTGCATTTCCGGCCTGTGGATGTACGTGCAGATGTGGCGCAACCGGCGCGACCGCGGCCTGAAGGGCGGGCTGTTCTGGAAGTGACCCGCACTCGCCATTGCCCATGCCATTGCCCCCGCCATTACCCATGCGGCTGGTGAGGGAATCTTAACCACGCGACGGCTATGGCCGCAGGCATGAGCCACGGTTCCAAACGCTTTCCGACGCATCACGGCTATGGCGAGATCAAGGTCTCGCGCTACCTGGTGCTGTACGTGGCGCAGGTCGCGTGGCTGGTGCTGGGGGCCTACCTGTGGTTCGGCGCCTACTGGCCCAGCACCTGCCAGCCGCACGGGCTGATCGACACCTACATGTGCTCGATCCGCCTGCCCGAAGACGGCGGCGGCTGGCGCGAGGCGGCCTTGCTGACCTGGCTGTGGTCCACCCCGCTGCTGATCGCGCTGGAGATCTCGCGCCGCTTCAGCAAGGAAGAACGCTGACCCTGCTGCCGGATTGACGCCGGGCGAGGGCGGGCGCAGGTTCGTGCGCCATGGAATTGCTCCAGCGAATCAACGACAACCTGCCCGATTACTATTGGGGGACTGTCTGCGCGCTTGCCTCCTACCTGCTGCTTCGGCGGCCTTTCTACACCTTTCGGCAATGGCATTGGCAACGCAGGCTAGCGCGACAGGGCGGTGACTTGCCGGAAGAACGGTTCGCCGCGGGATTTGGCCCTGGGCGAGCGCCGGAGCGAAATTGGCGACGGGACCTATTGCTCTTCCTCTTCCTGGCCTTCGTATGGGCGTTTCCAGCAGTCTTCGCCACAGCAGGCCTGCCGGAGCATTGGCTAACGCCTGTTCTGCTCGGCCTATGGGTGATCGTCGCGATTTTCGGCCTTGTCCGGAAGGCAATTTCGCCGCCGCCAGCTTCCGTGCCCGAAGCCTCTGACATGACCGCCGACGACAACTTGATTGATGGGCTTGCCTATGCCCTCCTTGGACTCCTCGCCATCTGGCTCGTGGTCGACACACTCTGGCGGGGCTGAGACCCGGTTTTATCCCCGACGCAAACAGGCCCCTTGCTATCGAATCGCGGCTGTGATTCCCTATGCTGGCTGTTCGCGCCAATCCGCCGGGAGATACAAGATGTCGCTGCTCGAAGCCCGCAAGACCTACAAGCCCTTTGAATACCCCTGGGCCTACGAGTTCTGGAAGCGGCAGCAGCAGATCCACTGGATGCCCGAGGAAGTGCCCCTGGGCGAGGACTGCCGCGACTGGGCGCAGAACCTGACCGATCACGAGCGCAACCTGCTCACCCAGATCTTCCGCTTCTTCACCCAGGCCGACGTGGAAGTGCAGGATTGCTACCACGAGAAATACGGCCGCGTGTTCAAGCCGACCGAGGTCAAGATGATGCTGGCGGCCTTCTCCAACATGGAAACGGTCCACATCGCCGCCTACTCGCACCTGCTCGACACCATCGGCATGCCCGAAAGCGAATACGGCATGTTCCTCGAATACGAGGAGATGAAGGCCAAGCACGATTACTTGCAGGATTTCGGCGTCGACACCGACGAGGATATCGCCCGCACCCTCGCCATGTTCGGCGGCTTTACCGAAGGGCTGCAGCTGTTCGCCA
>JAGREI010000377.1 GCA_020446625.1 Erythrobacter sp. | reverse complement strand
ACTCGCTGAACGATACCATCGTGGTCTACGACCGCATTCGCGAGAACCTGAAGAAGTACCGCAAGATGGAGCTGCCCGAGCTGCTCGACCTGTCGGTGAACGAGACGCTGGCGCGTACGGTGATGACCTCGCTGACGCTGCTGGTGGCGCTGATCCCGCTACTGCTGTTCGGCCCGGCCAGCCTGTTCGGCCTGACCGCCGCGATCACGCTGGGCATCTTCGTCGGCACCTACTCGTCGATCTACATGGCCGCGCCGATCCTGGTGTGGCTGGGCGTGACCAGCAGCAGCTTCGTGCCCGAGGAATCGGTGGCCGACCGCCAGGAAAAGCGCGCCCGCGGCGAAAGCTAGGGCGTCGGTTGGGGGGCGATCAGGCGGGCATAATAGTCCGCCAGCGCCGCCGCATTGGCCTGCCAGCTGAACTGCGCCACTTCGGCGGCAACGTCCGCCGGGGCATAGTCCGCTGCCAGCACCTCGCGCACGCCTGCGGCGATTGCTTCGGCATTGCGCCCGACGATCCGCCCCGCCTTGGGTGAGCGCACCAGTTCGCGCGCGCCTCCCGCATCGGTAATCACCAGCGGCGTGCCGCAGGCGAGCGCCTCCACCCAGGCATTGGCCAGGCCCTCGCTGGCCGACGGCAGCACCATGGCATCCGCCGCGGAGAGCACTACCGGCAACATGCCGTGGTCCATGCTGCCGAGGAAATGCACGCGCCCGCTCACGCCCAGGTCGAAGGCCAGCTTGTCCAGCATCTCGCGGTCGGCTCCGGTGCCGACCAGCGCCAGATGGCAGTCCGGCAAGGTGGGCAGGGCGCGCAGCACGAATTCCTGCCCCTTGCGCGGAATCAGCGCGCCGACGCTGGCGAGCAGGCGTTCGCCCGGCGCCAGCGGCAGGTTGCAGTCCTGCGCCAGTTGCCGCCGCGCTTCGGCGCGGTCGTGCGGGTGGAACAGATCGCGGTCCAGCCCGGTGTAGTGCACCGTCACCTTGTCCGCAGGCAGACCGATCGCGGCCATGTCGTCGCGCAGCGCGGCGCTCACGGCCAGCAGGCCCTTCGCCTGTCGCGCGGCGGCCTGCATCTGCCGCAGGGTGGAAGGGCGGTGGCCCCAGTGCGAGATATCCGCGCCGCGCGCCTTGATGGAAAGCGGCAGGCCAAGGTCTGACGCCACCCGCGCGGCGGCGGGGCCATCGGGATAGAAGAACTGCGCATCGACCAGGTCGAACGGCTGCGCAGCGTGGAGCTTGCGGGCGAGCGGCAGGATCCGCCGGGCGATCAATGCCGGGTTGATCGGTCCGCCCACGGCGGGGATCAGGGTAAAGCGCGGGCGGTGGACATCCACCCCGCCTTCGGTGCCTGACACCGCCGCTCTGGCCAAAGCCTTGTACCGCCCCATCGGCAGCGGCGGCACGCCGATGGGGTTGATGACGGTCACTTCCCAGTCCCCGCGCGCGGCCAGTGCTTCCAGCTGCCGCGCCACGAAGGTGCCGAAGCGCGGCACATGGGCGTTGGGATAGAGCGTGGCGATGGAGAGGACGCGGGGCATCGCGAGGACTGACTAGAGCTTGCGCACCAGCATTTCCGCCACGGCCAGCCAGGCGGGGTTGTCGATCACGATCTGGCGCTGGCCGATCCCCGGCGGCAGCAGCCCCACCAGCGCGCCCTGCCGGTCGATCAGCCGCCCGAAGGCGAACCGCCCGCCCGAACGCGGCGCCAGTACGTCACGGTTGACCAGGCTGGCGGCGTCCTCTGGCGAAACCTGCCGCATCCACAACTGGTCGCCGCTGCGATATTCGCCCTGGCTCGTTTCGATGGACAGGCAGACCAGGGCCCCGCCATCGACCAGTTCGCTGGGCAGGATCGCATCGCGCGGGGCGGTGAGGGCTTCGGCCCCGGTCTCGGTCAGCCGGGCGATCACCTGCGGGGTGGCGGTATCTTCCCCCTTCACCAGCGTTTCGGGGTCGACGCCCAGCGCCGCACCGATCCGGTTCATCCACACCAGTGACAGATTGCGCATCCCGGTTTCCAGCCGCCCGATGGTCTGCGCCGTGGTGGCAGGAGAGCAGGCGGCGGCCACTTCGGCCAGCGTCATACCCTTCTGCTTGCGGATGGCGCGGATGCGGTTGATCATGGCGGCACGGCTCCCGTTTAACCGATCTGGTTGCATTTTTCGCTTTCCTACACCCGATTCGCTTTTGCAAGGCGCGCCACCATCGAAGCGGGGGAAAGCCATGCAGCAGCGCAAACTGGTCGAACGGGAACTGACCGAGGAAGGCCCGCGCCGTCGCGGCGGAGCGCAGCGCGCCCGTCGCAGCGTGACGGTGAACGTGGGCGAAAGTCCGCTGTCGTGGCTGCACGCGCACGGCCACCTGGAAGACCGGCTCTACGACGCGGGCGAGCGCCTGCGTAGCGATTACGAGCGGGCGCAGCTGGCGCCCAGCGTCACCATGCGCTGGGATCCGGTGCGGGTGAAATCGACCGGCGATGCGGGCCTGACGCCCGGCGAACGGCAGATCGCCGCCCGCGCCCGCTTCGATGGCGCGCTGGCCCTGGCGGGGCGCGGGCTGGAAGATGTGTTGTGGCGCGTGGTCTGCGCAGGGGAGACGCTGCCGGTGGCGGAAAAGGCGCTGGGCTGGCCTGCCCGCAGCGGCAAGCTGGTGCTGAAGCTGGCGCTCGACCGGGTGGCCGATTTCTACCGGATCACCTGACGCGCGTCAGCCAAACAGGCTGCGCAACCACATCCAGAACCGCAGCAGGATCGAACCGGACCGGCGTTGTTCGGCCTGCACCTTGGCTTCCTCGCGCTCGCGCAGCAGCCGCGCCCGCAGCGAGTTGGCCTCGCCTTCCGCCAACGCATGCAGCGTGCGCGCGCGCGGGTTGTTGGCGTACATGAAGGCATAGCCGTCGACCGGCTCGTCCTCGATGGCGGTCCATGAACCGTCGGCTTCCTGGTAGGCGGGTTCCCCGGCCTCGACCGTTTCGGCAGCCGGTTCGGGTTCGGGGGCGTAATCGTCCGTAGCGAAGGCGGCAAAGCCCGGTTCGGCATGGTCGTGCCAATCGGGTTCGGGTTCCGCCCATTCCCGCAGAGTCATGGATTCCGGTTCGGGCTCCGGTTCCAGCAGGGCAGGATCGTCGCTCTCGTGGAAATCGTCGAAATCGGCCCAGTCGTCGAAGGTCGGCGTGGCCTGGAATGTCGGTGCAGCCTGCGGTTCGACCGGAGCCACGGGAATCGCCACCGGCGCGGCGTCCACTTCCGGCTCAAGTTCAGGCTCGGGCTCGGGTTCGGGCAGGGCCTGCGTCTGCGGTTCCGGCTCGGGCGCAGGCTTCTGCCGCCACGAGAATTCGGGCAGCGGCAGATAGTCATCGGTGTCGCCGTCCTCGTCCTCGATATGCAGGCGCGGCGGGATCTGCGGCACATAGGCGCTGGGAACCTTGGCCGGTTCGTTGCTGACGGGCTTCGGCTCGCTCACCGCCGGGGGTGCGGCAGGCGCGCGCGGGGTCGGAGTCATGCCCAGCGGCGGCAGCGAGGCGGTGACGGCGCTGTCCTCGGCCTCGTCCTCTTCACCTTCGTCCCACTCGGCCTGATCGAAGTCTTCTTCGGGCAGGGCGTAATTGTGGTGTGCCTCGTCCTCGCCGCTGGCGGCAGCGGCGCGCACCGCGGCGCGTTCGGCTTCTTCCTCGGCTTCCAGCTCGGCTTCGGATTTCATCGGCAGGCTGGGGAAGATGCGATGTTCCACATCGAGCGATTCGAGGTGCTGGGAGATGAAGGCGTCTTCGTCGGGATCGCTTTCCACCGGCGCGCGGGGAATGGTCATGCGCAGCACATCATCGGCGCTGGGCAGATCGTCGTCGTCCTCGGCGGCGGCAGGCTCGTCGCTCTCGCCCATGTCCTCGGGCGTGGCGTCCTCGTCGTCCATGGCGGCAAGGCCCAGGATACCGGCGGGGCGGACGGGGCGTTCCACCTCTTCGCCCAGCAGTTCGGCGCTGGCTTCCTGGAACATCAGGTGCGCGCGTTCCAGCTCTTCCGGATCGAGCACCAGCACCGGCTTCTTCTTGAATTTCTTCGGCCCGCCCAGCGCGGACAGGCTGCCATAGGCATCCTCGCCGGAGCCGTTCGCGGCAGCCGGGCTGGCACCGTTGGGTGTGCGCAGGGCAGAGGATGAGGCGGGGCCCATGCGCCGGTTGTGGGCCGTTTTGGTGCAATCGAAGTGATCAATCGTGGTTAACCGGGATTAACCACCACGCGGCAGGTCAGCCTTCCACCAGTTCGGCCAGTTCCAGCCAGCGTTCCTCGGCCTGGTCCTTTTCCTGCCGCGCCAGTTCCAGCGAACGGCTGATGCGCCCGAACTTGTCGGGATCGCGGCTGTAGAGTTGGGGATCGGCCAGCGCCGCCTCGCCATTGGCGATCAGCTTTTCCAATTCCTCGATCCGCGCGGGGAGCAGTTCGTAGTCGCGCTGGTCTTTATAGGAGAGCTTGGTGCTTTTGGGCGGCGGGGGAGGGGACGGCGCTGCCTGTGTGTCCTTGCT
>JAGREI010000376.1 GCA_020446625.1 Erythrobacter sp. | reverse complement strand
GGACATGGGCGGCGCGGGCGCCGTGGCGGGGGCCATGCTGGCGCTGGCCACGCGCAAGGCGAAGGCCAATGTGGTGGGCGTGATGGGGCTGGTGGAAAACATGCCCGACGGCAACGCCATCCGCCCCGGCGATATCCTGACCACCATGAGCGGCCAGACCGTCGAAGTGCTAAACACCGATGCCGAAGGGCGGCTGGTGCTGTGCGACGCGCTGACCTGGGTGCAGCGCGAATGCAAGCCCGCGCGCATCGTGGACCTGGCCACCCTGACCGGCGCCATGATCATCTCGCTGGGCCACGAGCACGGCGGCGTGTTCTCTAACAGCGACGATCTGGCGAACGACCTGCTGGCCGCGGGCCTTTCCTCGGGCGACAAGCTGTGGCGCTTCCCGCTGTCGCCCGCCTACGACAAGCTGCTCGACAGCCCGATTGCCGACATGAAGAACATCGGCCCGCGCTGGGGCGGCTCGATCACCGCGGCGCAGTTCCTGCAACGCTTCATCGAGAACGACACCCCCTGGGCGCACTGCGACATCGCGGGCATGGTCTGGGCCGACAAGCCCGGTGCCACCTGGGACAAGGGCGCCACCGGCTTCGGCGTGCGGCTGCTGGATACCTTTGTGCGCAACACCGTGCAGGGGTAATGATCCACATGCCCTCAAGTAGCGTAGCGGTAGGGCGACAATAATGCGCGTGGATTTCTACCTCCTGTCGACCGACCCCGCGCCCGCCGCCGTCGCGCTGCTGGCGCGCAAGGTGCGCGAGGCGGGGGAACGGCTGCTGGTGGTGGCGGACGACCTCGACCTGCTGGAGACGATTTCCACCACCCTGTGGGAAAGCGCGCCCGAAGCATTCCTCGCCAATGGCATCGCGGGCGACGAGCACGACGCGCGCCAGCCGATCCTGCTGTCAGGCGAAGTCGATCCGGCGAACGGCGCAAAGTTCCTGCTGCTGGCCGATGGCGAATGGCGCGAACCGAGTGACCTGTTTACCCGCGTGCTGTTCCTGTTCGACGACAATAGTCGGGCGGGCGCGCGGCAGGTGTGGAAGGCGCTGGAATCCCGCGAAAGCGTGGAACGCAAGTTCTGGAAACAGCAGGGCGGGCGCTGGGTCGAAGGACCCTGATCGTACCCGGTCGCAAGCTCAAAACTGGAGATTTCGATGCGTCAATATGTCTGTCCGCTGTTGCTGGGGCTGCTCGCAGCCTGCGGAAGCAGCGGTGAATCCGATGCGCAGACGGTTCCCGGCCTGTCGGGTGATACCAGCGAGATCGTGGTCGAGAATGCCGCAGGCGATGCGGAAATCTTGCCGGAAGGCTTCACCGTTCCCGCAGGTACGCAGATCACCTCCAACCAGCAGGTGACGGCTCCGGGGGGCGAGGGCCGCCTGATCCTGCTTGCCAGCACGGCGACGGCAGCAGAACTGGAAGAGCATTTCCGCACCCAGGCGGAGGCCGCCGGGTTCGAAATGAGGGTCGGGACCAACGAAAGCGGCTACCGGCAACTGTCCGGCGTGCGGGCCGACGGCATGCAATTCGACTTCGCCGCCTCGCCCAGTGGTGACGGGCAGACGCTGGCGAGCCTCGCCATCGGCCGCGAGCGCAGCAACTAGCTTCGCCGCCTGCGATAACCTGCGCACTTGCTCCCTGCGGGCGAGGGCGCTAGGGGGCCGCGCAACGATCCAATACCCCTACATCCGAAGGAAATTCCCATGGCGGTTACCCGCACCTTT
>JAGREI010000375.1 GCA_020446625.1 Erythrobacter sp. | reverse complement strand
CGCGGCTTCGGCAAGACCCGCGCGGGCGCCGAATGGGTGCGCCACATTGCCGAGGAGGAACCCGAAGCGCGGATCGCGCTGGTGGCCAGCTCGATCGGGGAAGCGCGCGCGGTGATGGTGGAAGGCGAATCCGGCTTGCTCGCGTGCCATTCGGGCAACGACAGCCCGCTTTTCGAAAGCTCGCTGCGGCGGCTGACCTGGCCCAGCGGCGCGCAGGCCACGCTTTATTCGGCGGGCGAGCCCGAAAGCCTGCGCGGCCCGCAGCACAGCCATGCCTGGTGCGACGAAATCGCCAAATGGGATAATTCGTCCTCGCGCGCCATGAGCGCCTGGGACAACCTGCAAATGGGCCTGCGGCTTGGCGACCGCCCGTTGGTGATGGCCACCACTACCCCGCGCCCGGTGCCGCTGATGCGGCGGCTGGTGGCCGCCCAGGACGTGGCCATCACCTGCGGATCGACCTATGCCAATGCCGCGAACCTGCCCGCCCACTTCATCGATGCCATGCTGCACAACTACGGCCAGACCGCGCTGGGGCGGCAGGAACTGGGCGGCGAATTGCTGGAGGATGTGGAAGGCGCGCTGTGGACGCGCTCGCTGATCGAACACTGCCGCGAACCCTTCTGCGCCGAGAGCATGGCGCGCATCGTGGTGGCGGTCGATCCGCCTGCATCCGCCACGGGCGATGCCTGCGGGATCGTGGTCTGCGGCGTGACCGCCGATGGCCAGGCCAAGGTGCTGGAAGATGCCTCGGTTGAAGGCGCGAGCCCCGAACGCTGGGCGCGCGCGGTGGCGGCAACGGCCATGCACTGGCAGGCCGACCGCGTGGTGGCCGAAGCCAACCAGGGCGGCGACATGGTCGCAACTGTCCTGCGCGCCGCCGACTGCCAGCTACCGCTGAAACTGGTCCACGCCAGCCGCGGCAAGGTCGCCCGCGCCGAACCCGTCGCCGCGCTCTACGAGCGGGGCCGCGTGAACCATGTGGGTACATTCCCCCGGCTGGAGGACGAATTGTGCGGCCTGATGACAGGCGGCGGTTACGAAGGGCCGGGAAGGTCGCCGGACCGGGCGGATGCGCTGGTCTGGGGGCTTAGCGAGCTGATGCTGGGGAAGCGGGGGGAGCCCTCCGTCAGAGGACTGTGAATTCCATCAGAGCAAGCGCTCGGCGAGCACGAAGGCAACAATGCCGCACGCGGAGAAGGCCAGGATAACCACGCGCCAGATGTTATGGTTCGTGCGGTCAAGCCGCTGCGCCTTCCACGTCAGTCCGGGGTTGTGAGCAAGGAACGTGGCCGTGATGAACAGTGCCCAGTTGATGGCAATGACTGCCACCAGCGGCACCGACGGCCAGAGCAGGACCGACGCCACCATGGCAAGTGAACAGGCGGACGACAGGCTGGCGAAAAGATAGAACGCCTTCTGGCGACGCGGCGACAAACTCGTTGCTTCGACTACGGTTCTCATGGCCGCACAGAGCCTGCCATCGCGAACGCAAATGACCAAGCGAATTGGAGAATTTCATGTCATTCATCGACAGCCTCCGCGCTGCTTTCAAGGGCGGCGGCGGGGCCGCAGCCGTGCCGCTTGCGCGCGGTTTTCACACCCCCTGGTCGTGGACTTACGAGAACGGGGGCGCGAAGCCTGCGTTCGACTATCGCGTGGCCGTCCGCCACGCCTTCCTCGACAATCCGGTCGCGCAGCGCGCGGTGCGGATCGTGGCGGAGGGGGTGGGCGATGCGCCGCTGGCCGAGGCCGATCCCGCCGCGCTGGCGCTGGTGCGCGCCAGCCACCAGGGGCAATCGCTCCTGGAAGTGCTCGCCGCGCACCTGCTGCTGCACGGCAATGCCTATGTGCAGGTGGCGCGCGGTTCGGGTGCTCAGCCCGTCTCGCTGTTTGCCCTCCGGCCCGAGCGCGTATCGGTGGTGCAAGGCGCCGACGGGTGGCCGGTGGGCTACCGCTACCGCGTGGGCGACCAGGTGCGCGATATTCCGCTGGAAGACGCCGAGGGCTGGCCTTGCCTGATCCACTTGAAGAGCTTCCACCCGGCAGACGACCACTACGGCGCGGGCTGCCTCTCCGCTGCCGAACAGGCCGTGGCGATCCACAACGAAGCCGCGCGCTGGAACCTCGCCCTGCTCGAAAACGCGGCGCGGCCATCGGGGGCGCTGGTCTACGATAACGAGGCGCAGGGGCTGACGGCGGACCAGTTCGACCGGCTCAAGGCCGAATTGGCCAGCGCCTACCAGGGCGGCGGCAATTCCGGGCGGCCCATGCTGTTGGAAGGCGGGCTCAAGTGGCAGAGCCTGTCGCTTTCGCCCGCCGACATGGACTTCGCCGAGCTGAAGGCGGCCGCCGCGCGTGACATCGCGCTCGCCTTCGGGGTGCCGCCAATGCTGCTCGGTCTGCCGGGCGACAACACCTACGCCAATTA
>JAGREI010000374.1 GCA_020446625.1 Erythrobacter sp. | reverse complement strand
TGGAGGCACTTCACGATGAATATTCACTGCCGGTCAGCCGCATTGTGGTCGGCGGGTTCTCACAGGGATCAATGCTCGCCACCGATGTGACATTACGGCTTTCTGGCCCGCCCGCTGGTCTGGTGATCTACTCTGGAACACTGCTCAACGAAGCGGAATGGTCCTCGCTTGCCCCTGAGCGCAGCGGGTTGTCGGTCCTGCAAAGTCACGGCACCGAAGATCCGATTCTTCCGTTTGTCGCCGCTGAATGGCTGCGGGATCTGCTGACTGCGAGCGGCCTCGACGTCGAATTCCAGTCGTTCCGCGGCGGACACACCATTACGAATGCCGCCATCGAGTCGACCGCGGCAATGCTCCAGGCGGTCGGCCAGACAGATTGACCGACGCACCCGCGGCGGCCGCCAGCTTTGGATTCCATGAAATCCGATCTGCCCCTACCATATCAGCTCGGAACAGGAACTTTTCGAGTGAGGATCGTATGCGACGTCGTGTTGTGGTCACGGGGATTGGTTGCGTCACCCCGATCGGGAACTCCGTCCCGACTATGTGGAAATCGCTGCAGGAGTGCCAAAGCGGGATCGGGCCGATCACGCATTTCGACGCCTCCGGTTTCCCGACGACGTTTGCCGCCGAGGTCAAGGGATTCGACCTGGGACAACACATTCCCAACCCCGAACGCTTCGAGTTTGCAGGGCGGAACATCCATTTCGCGATTGGAGCCGCTGCCGAAGCGGTCAAGGACGCCGGGATCCTCGATGACAACGTCGATCCAGCCATGTTCGGCGTCTACCTGGGGGCGGGCGAAGGACAGCAGGACTTCCAACTGTTCATGAAGATCATCGCCGAGTCCGCGGCCAATGGTGAATTCGACATTGCCGAGTTCACCCGGCGCGGTCTGGAGCAGATGAACCCGCGGGTCGAAATGGAGCAGGAGCCAAACATGCCGGCGGGGCATCTGGCGAGCCTGTTCAACGCTCAGGGGCCGAATCTCAACTGCCTGACCGCCTGCGCTGCGTCCAGCCAGGCGATCGGTGAGGCGACAGAGATCATCCGTCTCGGCGAAGCGGACGTGATGCTCAGTGGCGGGGCGCACAGCATGATTCACCCCTTCGGCGTGACCGGCTTCAATCTGCTGACGGCGCTGTCAACCAACAACGAGGCGCCGCAGCGGGCGTCCCGCCCCTTCGATCTCAACCGGGACGGCTTCGTGCTCGGCGAAGGCGCCGGAATGTTGATCCTGGAGGAACTGGAACACGCCAGAAAGCGGGGCGCGCGGATTTACGGCGAGGTTCTGGGGTATGGATCGACGGCTGACGCCTACCGTATTACGGACATTCATCCCGAAGGACGGGGTGCGACGGCGTGCATCAACATGGCGCTCAAGGATGCCGGTGTGAATCGGGAAGAAATCGGCTACGTCAACGCTCACGGCACCAGCACCATGGCCGACACCATCGAACTTGCGGCGGTGAAGCGCGTGCTGGGTGACGATCTTGGCGGCGCTTCGATGAGCAGCACCAAGTCTGCCATCGGCCACCTGCTGGGCGGCGCGGGCGCGGTGGAGAGCATCTTCTGCATCCTCGCCATCCGCGACCAGGTGGTGCCGCCCACGCTCAACCTCACCAACCCCGACGAGGGGACCGAGGGCGTGGACCTGGTGCCGCTCAAGGCGAAGCAGCGTGAAGTGCGCGCCGTGCTAAACAACAGCTTCGGCTTTGGCGGCACCAATGCCTCGCTGGTGATGAAGAAGGTCGACTGACGTCAATTGGACGGGTTTCGTCCGCTTGCCGTAGCCCGGCAACGGCCCGATTCGCAGGCCGTGCGTGACGGATTGCGGCTGCTGGGCATGGTCCACGAACTGCACAAGGTCGGCTATCAGCGCCTGCGCATCAATGCCGGGATCGCGCCCACGGGCCTTTCCTGGCGCTGCGTCATTGCGCCTGCCGTGCCGCAGGCAGGGATCGAGCCCGCCCGCTATACCAGCGCTGCGGGCAGGCGCTATTTCGACTGGGACGATGCCGGGCAGGATACCTCGCGGCAACTGGCGGCGAAGTTCCTGGCGCGCTTTCCCGCGCTGTGCGCGGCCGGGGCCGGGCTGGACTTTGCCTATGCCGGGTGGCTGTCGTGGATGCTGGGCAAGGCGGAGGCGGGCAACCTGCCGGTGTTCTTCGCCGACTACCCGATCGAGATCGACCCGCTGGACCTGCCACCGCCTCCGCCCGCCGATTGAGCACTGGCCGCAGTCTGGCAATTTCCTTTTGCCGCGGCAGAGGCTAGTCCGCTGCAACCGAACCGCATTTCTCGGCAAGACAGGACTGGTGTGAAGAAGCTTGTAATTCTGGTCGCGATTGTCGCCGCGCTTGCCATGGCTGCCTTGGGCTGGTTCGCCAGCGGCTGGTACGGCAGCGCGCAGGTGAGCGAGGACACCGCCTTCATCGTTCCCTCGGGTGCCACGCTTACCTCGGTCGCGGGCAAGCTGGAGGACGAAGGGCTGATCGGTTCGGCCGACAGCTTCCTGCTGCGCGCGAAGATCCTGGGCAGTAGCGATCCGATCAAGGCGGGCGAATTCATGTTGCCCGCAGGCGTCAGCTCCGCAGGCATCCTCGACGTGTTGCAGCACGGCGAGGCGCTGCGGCGGTTCGTTACCATTCCCGAAGGCACGCCATCGGTGGTGGTCCACGATATCCTGATGGCCGAACCCCTGCTGACGGGCGAGATCCCGGTGCCGGAAGAAGGATCGGTCCTGCCCGAAAGCTATGACTTCGAACGGGGAGAGGAACGCGTGGCCGTGCTCGCGCGGATGCAGCGGGCGATGGACGATACCCTGGCCGAACTGTGGCCGCAGCGCAGCCCCCGCACCGTCGCCACCTCTCCGCGCGAGGCGGTGATCCTGGCCAGCATCGTGGAAAAGGAAACCGGCGTGCCGGAAGAGCGGCGGATGGTCGCAGGGCTCTATTCCAACCGCTTGCGACAAGGCATCTGGTTGCAGAGTGATCCCACGATCATCTACCCGATCACCCACGGCAGGCCGCTGGGACGGCGCATCCGCCAGTCGGAAATCTCTGCCATCAACGATTACAACACCTATCAGATGGCCGGCCTGCCGCGCGGGCCGATCACCAATCCGGGCCGCGCCAGCATCGAGGCCGTGCTCAACCCGGCGGAGACCGACGCGCTGTTCATGGTGGCGGACGGCACCGGCGGGCACGAATTCAACGCTACGCTGGAAGGCCACAACGCGGCGGTGGAACGCTGGTTCGCGCTGCGCCGCCAACGGGGAGAGATGTGACCGGTCCCGCACCGCTCGTCATCACCGCCGAACTGCCGCCGGACCTGTTCAGCTGGGCGAACCAGCTGCGCGTCGATCACTATCCGGTCGAACGCAACTGGCTGAAGGCGCACGTCACCCTGTTCCACGCCTTGCCGCCCGGCGCGGAAGGCGAGGTGAGCCAGGCCCTTGCCCGCATGGCGCGTGACACGGCCCCGCTTCCTGCCGTGCTGGCCGGGATCATGTCTTTGGGAAAAGGCACCGCGCTGCGGATCGACAGCCCCGCCATGATCGCGCTGTGGGATGAACTGGCCGAACGCTTCCACGGCTTGCTCACACCGCAGGACCAGCACCCACCGCGCCTGCACATCACCGTGCAGAACAAGGTCACTCCGCAGGAGGCGAGCAGGCTCCAGGCGGATCTGGCGGCGCGAATCGAGCCGCGCGCATTTGCCTTTTCCGGCCTGGGCCTCCATGCCTATCGCGGCGGGCCGTGGGAACGGCTGGGCCGCTATGCCTTCAGGAAGGCGCGATAATCGTGTTATCCTGACGTCTGAAGGGGAACGGCGATGAACGGCGAAGTGGATCTGGGGACGGCCTACCACTACGTTTTCCTGGTGCTGCTGGTGGCGGCCATGCTGATGGGCAACCTGCGCAACCTGCGCATGGTGATGCTGTTTGCGGGCGTTGCGGCAACGATCCACTATTTCATGCAGGATGGCATGGCGCTCACCACCGGGCTTGCCGCGCTGGTTGCTGTCACCGCGCTGGTACAGCTGGTGCTCCAGTTGCAACGATCGAAGCACGGACTGCTGCGGGCCGAGGAACACGAACTGATCGAAGAGGTGTTGCAGGTGCGCGCGCCGGAGGATCAGCGCCACCTGATCGGCCTGCTCGAATGGCGCGACATTGCACCCGGCGAGGTGATGGCGCGCGAAGGGCAGGAATGTCCGCCGCTGGTCTACGTCGCCAGCGGGTCCGCCACGGTGACGCATGGCGATCAGCAGGTGGGCAGCTGCGAACCCGGCGATTTCGTGGGCGAGATGAGCGTGCTGGCGGGCGACGTGGCATCGGCCACCGTCACCGCGCGCGAAGCCATGCGCATTGCCCTGATAGATCGCGACGCCATGCTGCTGCTGACGCAGGACGCCCCCGACGTCGCCCGCGCATTCGACCGGGCGATCAACCGTGGTCTGGCCGCCAAGCTGAAACGGATGAACGCGGCGCGGTCGGGCGAGGGCGCCTGAGCTTGGGCAATTTGCCGCTGGCCGATTGAAATTGGCCGGTTGAAATTGGCTGGTTGACCGGGCGGCAAGTCCCGCCTAAGTGCGCGCCTCGCCCCTGCCGATTGCGGCGCAATTGGTTTGGGGGCGGCCCGGATGGCGGAGTAGCTCAGGTGGTTAGAGCAGCGGAATCATAATCCGCGTGTCGGGGTTTCAAGTCCCTCCTCCGCTACCAAACTTAAAATAAGCATCCAACTACTTCGTTGCTCTCATTGCTTACTCACTTCGATTTAT
>JAGREI010000373.1 GCA_020446625.1 Erythrobacter sp. | reverse complement strand
AGCACGTCGATACGCTGATCGTCATCCCCAACCAGAACCTGTTCCTGGTGGCCAAGGCAGAGACGACCTTCAAGGAAGCCTTCATGCTGGCCGACGAGGTCTTGCAGCAAGGCGTCCGCTCGATCACCGACCTGATGGTGATGCCGGGCCTCATCAACCTCGACTTTGCCGACGTGCGTTCGGTGATGGGCGAGATGGGCAAGGCAATGATGGGTACCGGCGAAGGGCAGGGCGATAACCGCGCGCTGGAAGCCGCCGAACGTGCCATCGCCAACCCGCTGCTCGATGGCGTGTCGATGCAGGGTGCCAAGGGCGTGATCATCTCGATCATCGGCGGCGAGGACATGAAGCTGCTGGAAGTGGACGAGGCGGCAAACCACATCCGCGAACTGGTCGATCCCGAAGCCAACATCATCTGGGGTTCCGCATTCAACCCCGATCTCGACGGCCGCATTCGCGTGTCGGTGGTGGCCACCGGCATCGAGCACACCGGCCAGCTGCCGCAGGACAACCCGCGCCCGATCGACCTGTCGGCATCGCGCGGGCCGCGCACCCCGGCCATCGCCATCCCCACCGAAGCCCCCGTTGCCGAAGAGGAGGGTGACGACGAGTTGACGCTGACCTCTGACGACGCTCTCGACCTTGGCGGCGCGGAGATGGTGGAAGAGGCCGCACCCGCGCCCGAGCCCGAGGACGACTGGGGTGATGTCGAGGAAGCCGAGGTCGTTGAGGTGGAAGAGGAAGACACGCTCGTCCTGACGCCTCCGATTGACGACAGCGCCTATGGCCGCAGCCACGACGATGGCTATGGCCATGCCGAGGCGGAGCCGGAACCCGTGGCGACCTATTCCGACTATGACGACGAACCCGAAGAGGATTCGCCGGTGCAGGACGAACTGCTGCTCGACGCCAGTCGCCTGGCCGAAGCTGACGAGCCGGTGCAGGCGCAGACCGGACGCCGCGCGCGGATCCTGGGTGCAGGCGCTGGCGGCAATGCAGCCGATGGCGGTGCAGGCGGCGGCGGGGCCGCGCCCAGCAGCGGCAGCACGCTGTTCGAACGCATGGCCAACCTGTCGCGGCAATCCCCCGGCGCCGAGGACGACGACGAGGATGATGACGGCGACGATGGCGGTGCCGTGCGCATTCCGCGCTTCCTGGGCCGGACCACCAACCAGTAAGCCGTCGCGCACTGGACAAAATGCGTTCTCGCAAGGTTCAGCGAGGGCTGTATAGTTCCGTTCCGATGATCCGGTTTCGCCTGAATTCCTCGCTCTGCTCGCTGGCGGTGCTGGCCGCTTCTGCGCCCGTCAGCTTGTGCCTGGCGCTGCCCGCGCAGGCGCAGGAAGTGGTGCAGGCTCTGCCCAACCCGGCCACAGAAACGCTCAACGACGCGTTGCGACGGTTGTCGCGAAGTCCCACCAACGTCCCCGCGCTGGTGACGGCGGGCATGGCTTCGCTCGATCTTGACGATGTGGAAGGGGCGTCGGGCTTCTTCACCCGCGCCCAGGCAGTTGCGCCCGACGATGGCCGGGTGCTGGTGGGGCTGGCACTGGTGGCCGTGCGCCAGGGCGAGCCGATCGAGGCGCTGGAAATGTTCGAGGCGGGCGAAGCCGCCGGGGTCTCGCTCGAACCGTGGGAAGCCGAACGCGCGCTGGCCTTCGACCTAGTCGGCCGTAATGACCGGGCGCAGCGGCTCTATCGCCAGGCCTTGACGCGCGAGGAGACGCCCGAGGTGATCCGGCGGCTCGCGCTCAGCTATGCCATCGCGGGCGATCCGGCGGCCTCGGAAGCGATCCTGCTGCCTCTGCTGCAACGGCAGGACCGCGCCGCTTACCGCACGCGCGCCTTCGCGCTCGCCATCCAGGGGCGGCCCAGCGAGGCCATCGCCATTGCCGAAACCATGCTGCCGCCGCGCCTGTCGCAGCGGCTGGCGCCCTACCTGCGCTACATGCCGCGCCTCACCCGCGCGCAGCAGGCGACGGCGGCCAACCTGGGGAGGTTCCCGCCGACCGCCGAGATGGGCCACGATACACCCGCCATCGCCGCCATGGCGCAGGGCGAGGGGGCCATCACCGCGCGTCCGCCCAGCGCCGCCGAACGGCTGCAACCGCAAGGCGCGCCGCTGGGCCGCAATACCGGGCAGCAGGTGGCTGTCGCGCCGACGCCCGCTCCGGCACCTGCTCCGGCGCCAAGTCCGGCCCCGAGCCCGGCGCCCGCACCGGCCCCGGCCCCTGAAGATCCGAAGAGCGTCGTGGAGGGGAAGAGGGTAGCTCTTGGTGGTCGCCGTATCATTGAAAAAGAAAGCGATTGTCGGCAGCGCGCTGGGATTCTGGGTGAATGCCAGCATGGGCTAGGCCTGTGTGTTTTTGTGGTTCATG
>JAGREI010000372.1 GCA_020446625.1 Erythrobacter sp. | reverse complement strand
CGCATCTATCTCGACCACGCCGCCACATCGCCCCTGCGCCCCGAAGCCAAGGCGGCGATGGAGGAAGGCTTTCGCCTCTGGGCCAATCCCTCGAGCCCCCATGCCGAGGGCCGCAAGGCCCGCGCCGCGCTGGAGGATGCGCGCGAGCGGATCAAGGTGGCATTGGGCTGGGAGGGGGAGCTGATCTTTACCAGCGGGGCGAGCGAGGCCCTGGCGATTGCCTTGCAGCGCGCCAAGGTGGATCGCCGCGTGGTCAGCGCGGTGGAACACGACGCGGTGTTCCGCGCCGCGCCGGACGCGGAGGTGCTGCCGATCAGCGATGCCACGCTCGATCCGGACCGGCTGGGCAAGGCGCTGGCGAGCGGCGGACGCGCCCTGGTGGCCTTGCAAACGGTCAATTCGGAAACCGGCACGGTGCTGATCCCCTTCGAAGGCACGCCTGCGCTGGCCATGGTGCGGGACGCGGGCGGGCTGTTTCTGGCCGATGCCTCGCAAAGCGCCGGGCGCGTGCCATTGCCCGATGCCGACATGGCGGTGGTATCGGCGCACAAGCTGGGCGGGCCGATCGGGATCGGGGCCTTGCTGGTGCGCGATTTCGCCATGCTGGAGCCGGTCGGCGGCCACGAACGCGGCTATCGCGCGGGGACCGAAAACCTGCCCGCCGCCATGGGCTTTGCCGCCGCGCTGGAAGCGGGCGGGGTGGAGACATGGCCGACGACCTTCCCCGACCGCTACGACTTCAAGCACCGGCTGGAACACGGCGGCCACGTGCTCTCGTTCGGCCCGCAATGTTCCCACGTGATCGCCGTGGCGCATGATGACATGAGTGCGCAGGCGGCGTTGATCCGGCTCGATGCGCTGGGTTTCGCCGTCTCGGCGGGCAGCGCGTGTTCGTCCGGCACCTTGAAGAAGAGCAGGGTGCTCGACGGCTTCGGCGTGGATGATGCACTGGCGAAGCGCACCATCCGCGTCTCGCTGGGGTGGAACACCACGCCCGCCGAACTGGATGCCTTTGCCGAGGCCTGGCAATCGCTTTAGGGTTCACACAAAGACACGAAGGACACGAAGATGTCTTCTCGCGGCGCAGCCGCAATCAAGCAATCGACGGGGCGGTTTGTCATGCAACAGATGTCTCCCGGCGAAACCTCTTCGTGTCTTCGTGTGAACCAGACTGTAAGAACCTCCAGTCCAGGCACCCACTTGGTTTCACGCGCAATCAGTCTATAGCCGCGCCATGATCTATCTCGACTGCCAGGCCACCACGCCGCTGGCCCCCGAAGCGCTCGATGCGATGTTGCCGCTGCTGGGCGGGCCGGACAGCAGCCTTTTTGCCAACCCGCACAGCCCGCACCGCATGGGTCGGCAGGCTGCGGCCGTGGTGGAACTGGCGCGCGAGCGGGTGGCCATGCTGTTCCCGGCGGGCGGCAGGGTGGCGTTCACCGGCAGCGCCTGCGAGGCGATCAACCTGGCCATCCGGGGTAGCTATCGAGGCGGGCGCGTGGCGATTTCCGCCATCGAACACGCCGCCGTGCTCGAAACCGCAGAGGCGCTGGGCGATCCGCTGGTGATCCCGGTCGACGCCGAGGGCATTGCCGACCCGCGGGTGAACCTGCCCGGCGAGACCGGCCTCGTCTGCCTGATGCAGGTGAACAACGAGATCGGCACCGTGCAGCCGGTCGACGCCCTGGCCGAACGCGCGCACCAGGCAGGCGCGCTGGTGCTGTGCGATGCGGTGCAGGGCGCGGGCAAGTTCGCTCCCCCGCAGCACGCCGACATGATCGCCGTTTCCGCGCACAAGCTCTACGGTCCCAAGGGCATCGGCGCGCTGTGGGTGCGTGACGGGGTGGAACTGACCCCGCAGATCACCGGCGGCCTTCAGGAAGGCTTGCGCTCCGGCACGCTCAACCCGGCGCTGTGCGCCGGCTTCGGCGTGGCGGCCAGGCTGGCGGTGGAAGGCATGGAGGCCGATCGCGCCCATGCCCGCGCGCTGTGGGATCGGGCGCTGGAACTGTTCGACGGCTGGACCGTCAACGGCAGCCAGACGCAGCGCAACCATGCCAACCTTTCCATCCGCAAGGACGGGCTGGACGTCGCCCGGCTGATGTCCGATTGCCGCGAGGTGATGTTCTCGGCTGGCTCTGCCTGCGCCAGCGGTTCGGGCAAGACCAGCCACGTACTGTCGGCCATCGGCCTGGCGCCCGCGCAGGCGAAATCGACGATCCGGCTGGGCTGGGGGCGCTATACCTCGATGGAAGAGCTTGAAGCCGCCGCCGAAAGGCTTAACTATGCTGCATCGCAGCAAGGATAGCCACCATTCGCGTCAACTTCATTACACGCAAGGGCGAACGGGTCGAGGTGGAGGCCGCGGCGGGTGAATGCCTGCTCGAGGTCGGCCAGCGCGCCGACATGCCGCTGGAAGGCACCTGCGAAGGGCAGATGGCGTGCTCCACCTGCCACGTGATCGTGGGGCGCGACTGGTTCGGGAAACTGCCGCCCGCCAGCGAGGAGGAAGAGGACATGCTCGACCTCGCCGCCGACGTGCGCGCCACCAGCCGGCTATCGTGCCAGATCACCCTGACCGACGAACTGGACGGCATCGAAGTGCGCATTCCCAGCGAAAGCAACGACGCGCAGGGGTTTTGATTCCCGGTCAGCCACCCGCAAGGTTGCGATGGATATGAGCCTGGCGCTGGCCTACCACGGGCGCATTCCCCACCAACAACCGGAACCTCAATGACCTCTCGCAACTCCACGCCGCTGCTGGCCCTGGCAGACGGGAAGTTCGCGGCGACGACGCCGCCAGCCACGCTTTCGGACAGGCTCTACCGGCTTGCCTTCGGCGCCATCGGCTGGCCGTGGCTGGCCTGGAGCCTGTGGGGCGGGACAAGGGCTGACAAGCGGCGCCTCTTGCAGCGCGTTGGATTGCGCGACGATGCGCTGCCGCACCTCGGTAGCTGGAAGGCCGATACCGGCTTCCTGCACAGGATAGTCGATGCGGTGGAGGAACTGCGTCCGGCCAACGTGGTAGAACTGGGGGCCGGTGCGACCACACTGGTTTGCGCCAAGGCGCTGGAACTCAACGGCGGCGGGCGGCTTCACAGTTTCGACCAGCACGCAGCATTCGTCGACGCGACGCGCGAATGGCTGCGCGAGGAAGGTGTGACCGCGCGGCTGGAGGCGGCGCCCCTGCTTGCGCAGGTGCCTGGCTGGCCGGGCAGCTGGTACGACCTGCCTGCCGACCTGCCTGCCACGATCGACTTGCTGATCATCGACGGCCCGCCTTGGTCCGTGCATCCCTTTGTGCGTGGAGCGGCAGAATGCCTGTTCGACAGGCTTTCGCCTGGGGCAATCGTGCTGCTCGACGACGGTGCGCGGCCAGGTGAAAGGGTTGTTGCCAATCGCTGGCGCAAGAACTGGCCAGGGATGCGGTTCGAACGGGTGCCGGGCAGCACAGCGGGCACTTTGATGGGCCGCAAGCTGCGCGAGGCCGAGGTAATTCCGTTCCGTCAGCGGAAAACGGGTGCCGGTTCGATTAGCTGGCAGCGCGCCGCGATGATCGCGGCTGCCTTTGCCGGCGGCTGGTTGATGAACGATATGGCGGGCCACACCGAACCGGCTGGCGCGGCTTCGTTCGTGGAAGCTGCCGATGCATCCTTCGCTGCCACCCAGGCGCGCCACAGGATGCATTCGCAAGTCGAAACGCCGGTGCTCGATCGACACGAAATCGCCCGGACGACCGGGATCGACCTGCCGCAACTTCCTGCCCGCTGGCAGCTTGAAGACGTGCAGGTCTACCCGTCGGATCTTGGCGTTGCCGTGGCGGTCAGCGTGGAGACCGCCGATGGCGAACAAGTTGCCTTGTTTGCCACTCGTGCCGAAACCCCCGCCGAGGCGCTGCCAATTCTCGACCGGCGAGAGGGCCGCTCGCTCGCCTACTGGGAGGAGGGCCCCTTCGCCTATGCGCTCACCGGTGAAGTCGACTCGCGGCGGCTGTTGTCGCTGGCGGCACGGCTGGCCGAGGGATAGCGGCGCTCATTCCGCCATGGCCTGTTTCGGGGTGCGCCGTGCGAACCAGCGGATCGCCAGCGCCACGCCCGCGATCGGTCCGGCGATCGCCACCACCAGGATCAGCGCCGCCAGCACCATGCCCAGGATGCCGCTGACCGAACCCAGCGCGCCGGCCACCGGGCCGAGGAAATCGCTGCCCACCGGGGTCGCGCTTTCGTAGTGCACGGTCATCCGGCTCATCGCCACCCGCCCGCGCGTTTCGTTGAGCCAGGCGCGCGCCTGGTCGATCTCTTCGTTGACGGCGGCCACGCCGCGTTCGGCCTGGATCAGTTCCTCCACCGTGCCGCGCCGGGTGCGCAGCACCTCGCGCAGGCGATCACGCAGTTCGATGCGGCTGGCGAGGCGCGCCTCGGTGTCGACCAGCGCGCGCGACACTTCCTCGGTGGCGACGTCTGCCGAAAGCTGCTCGGCACCCATGTCCTCCGCCTCTTCTTCCAGCAGCGCCCCGAAGGCGCGCGCATGGTTGGTGGCGACCATCATTTCCAGTTCGCCGGTCATCGGCCCGTCGATCTCGCCGCGCATGGTCATGCCGGAGATGATGCAGCTGGTCGGCCCCTGCTGTTCGCACAGCGTCGCGTGCTGGCGTTGCAGGCGGCGCATGTCCTCGCCCGGCAGCGAGAAGGAAAAGCCGTACTGGTAGGCCAGTTGCGGCATGGTGACGGGGATGGGGGCAGCCGCACCCGCCAGTTCGCCGCTGGTATCGGCGGCAGTTGCGGCGGCGGCTTCGGCGTCGGGAGCCACCATGTCGGCAGCCACACCCTCCTCGTAGGCGACCGACTCGCTGCTGGACCAGGCCGAGTCGTCGGCCTGGCTGCACCCGGCCAGGGCCAGCAGGCTGGTGGCGGCGAACAGGGGGAAAAGCACGGATTTACGCATGACTACTCTCCTCTTTGGACACTTCGGACCGCGACCGGCATCTGGCGTGCCTTATTTTCGCCACAATCTCACAGCTGTGCCGCATTGTGAAGCCACAATTTCGCCACAATTGAGATCGCCTGCCCCAATTGCCTTGTTGAAAGAGGCGAAGCCGCCCCTCGCCCGTGGGGCTGGGCGCTGCTAGGCCGGGGCCATGTCCGCTACCGAAACCGGGGAACCCGACGAGTTCGACGCCATCGTCGATGCGCCGTTCGACGCCGCTCTGTCAGAGCGTTACCTTGTCTATGCCCTGTCCACGATCACCGCCCGATCGCTGCCAGACCTGCGCGACGGGCTGAAGCCGGTTCACCGTCGCCTGCTGTGGACCATGCGCCAGCTGCGCCTGTCGCCCGACAATACCTTCAAGAAGAGCGCCCGCGTGGTGGGCGACGTGATCGGCAAGTATCACCCGCACGGCGACGTGGCGGTCTACGATGCCATGGTGCGCCTCGCCCAGCCGTTCACCCTGCGCTATCCGCTGGTGGAGGGGCAGGGCAACTTCGGCAACATCG
>JAGREI010000371.1 GCA_020446625.1 Erythrobacter sp. | reverse complement strand
AGGCGGTGGCGCTTGCCGGCGACACCATGCTTGACCTTGCCGGTGGCAGTGAGCTTGAAGCGCTTCTTGACGCCGCTCTTGGTCTTCAGCTTGGGCATTTTCATCTCCTTGCAGAGACACGTCCAACCAGCCCTGGCAGCCCTTCGTGGCCAGACCGGAAGATGATCACGTGTCAGTGAAGGGGGCGCCAATACGGATTTGCGCGGGAAATGCAAGGCGTATCTGGGCGGAAGTGCGCCTAGTCGAGTTCGGCTTCCGCGACGATCGTGAACGGTATGGTCAACTCGCCTCCCTGCAAAATCGCGGCGAGCTGACCTGCGCGCTGTTGAGTCAGGTTGCCGACCAGCTCGATTCTCCCGCTCGTAATCGGCTCCGCGATGATTGCCGTGCTCAACACCATGTCGTCGACAATGAAGGCGGCTGGCTCCCCTACTCGCTCTTCTGAGAACCGCGCCATTTGTTCGGTGCCACGCTGATCGAGCTCCACCTTGACCACCGGCTCAGCAGACTGCTCGTTGCGCGAGACATAGGCGTTCGCTACCCGCCCCCTGCTCACGCCACCCAGCCGCCGCACCGCCGTCATCTCCAGAACTTGGTGGAGTGAAGCGGACAAGGGCAGGATTTCGCTACCAGGCGGAGCCCGATTTGCCAAAAGGTCCTGTGTCGATACGCTTTGATCGATTGCCCGTACTTCCAGTCTGCCGTTCGGCGCGATGACTGCGGCAAGATCGTCACGGTTCACCGGTCCATCGGTGTCGATGGTGATGCGGTGCCGCCCTTGCAGGGTGACGCGCGTGACGCGAATGCCCACACCCGCCAGCCGCCGCTGGATGACAGCGGCACTCTCGGCAATCGCCGCGTCGGTAACGCTAGCAGCATTCTCATCGTCTGCGAGGAAGGCTGGGTCGGGCGCGACGATGTAACGATGCGGTGCACCCATCATGTCGCGCATGGCGTCGCACGACGCGAGCGAGAGACTGCCGAGCACGAGCAGGATGACGGCGCTAAGGCGCGCTATCACAAGGCGTCCCATGCGCGAGCATCGGATTGACGGATACGCGCCCAACACCGTCATTGCGCCCATACCCCGCTCAGCATCTCGACCACGTCTTCCAGCCGCGCCGGGTCACCCAAGGCCAGCACCGATCCGTCCGAACCCGCGTGCAGCGGCTCGCCATGCCAGTCGCTCATCACTCCGCCCGCACCTTCAACCACCGGCACCAGCGCGGCATAGTCGTGCAGCTTCAGGCCCGCTTCGGCCACGATGTCGATATGGCCCGATGCCAAGGCGGCGTAGTTGTAGCAGTCACCGCCCATCACCATGCGCTTGTGATCGGTCTGCGCGGCCAGCGCCATGAAGGCATCGCCTTGCGCGACGGTGAAGTAATGCGGCCCGGTGGTGGCGATGGTGGCGCGTTCCAGCTGCGGGCAGAGCCGCGTCTTCACCGGCTTGCCGTTGAAGGTGGTCCCCTTGCCCGCAATGCCCAGCCAGCGTTCGCCCAGGATCGGCTGGTCGATCAGGCCCAGCACCGGAAAGCCATCCACCAGCAGCGCAATCAGGGTGCCGAAGATCGGGCGCCCGGCAAGGAAGGCGGTGGTGCCGTCGATCGGGTCGAGCACCCACTGGCGCGAGCTCTTGCCGTGCTTCACCCCGAATTCCTCGCCCACGATGCCGTCGGCGGAAAATTCCGCCTCGATCAGGCGGCGCATGGCGGCCTCGGCATTGCGGTCGGCCACGGTTACCGGGGTGGCATCGCCCTTCGCCTCGTGATCGAACGTGGTGCGGAACAGCGGGCGAATCTCCGCGCGGGCAGCATCGGCAAGGCGGTGGGCAAGTGTAACTTCCGCATCGGAAAGCATAATCATTTCCTGTCTGGTACCAGTTCAGTTGCTTTCATCCGTCCATTTACGCAAGATATTATGCGATGAACGAGGGGCCGCACATCACTTCCCAGACGGGTGCGACACGCAGTGGCTCGCCACTTGCCCTGTCGCGCGCGCCTTCCGCAGACCTGCGCCCGTGGTTCTACTGGTACACCGTGGCAGAGGCCGAGATCGCGCAAGGCGTGCGCGTCGACTGCGGCCGCTTCGTCGAACATCCCAGCATTACCTTCCTGTTCCACGATCCGTGGACCGCGACGACCGCCGACGGGGTGAAGCTGCTGGACCCCGGCCAGGACGGCAAGGCCTTCTATTTCGGGCCGCATACCCGGCAGATGCCGCTGTCGATCTCCGGCAGGTACATCGTCGTATCGCTGCTGTTCAACGCCGGGGCCGCGCAGTTGCTGGGCTTTCCCGACCCTGCCGAAACGCTCGATCGGGTGATCGACCTCGACGACTACTTCGCGCGCGACGAACCGATCTGCAAGCTGGTGCCGTGGCACGAAGGCTACGAAAGCTGGGCGCAGGCGATCGAGGACCGCTTCATGCGCCCGCTGGCGCAGAATGCGACCGAACCGCAGGCGATACTGGCGGATTTCCAGAACGTGTGCCTCGCCCATCCGGAAACCACGGTGGAGGAATTCGCCAGCCGCCAGGGCATGTCGCGGCGCACGGTCGAACGGGTGATCAAGAAGGCGCTGGGCATCACGCCCAAGCAGGCGCTGCGGCAGGCGCGGGCGCTCGACATGGGGGCGGCGCTGCTGGGCGTGGCCCGCAACGAGGACCTGCCCGAGATCGAGGATCGCTATTTCGACCAGTCGCACCGGATCAAGGAAGTGCGCGCGCTGTTCGGCAAGTCGCCGGGCGAATTGCGCAGCGGGCTGCACCCGATCCTGCGGCTGAGCCTGGAAGTGCGGCAGAAGATGCGACTGGAGGCGCTCAACCGCCTGAAGCCCGACGAACTGGGGCCATGGCGCGACCCGGCCAGCGAGCCGAGGGCGAACGGTTCTGCCTGACCTCTATTCGGGTACCGCCACCCGCAGAGGCATTCCGTCGGGCACCACCCAGCTGGTCACCGCGCGCACTCCTTCGGCACCGGCATGGCCCCAGTGGACAACGCCCGGCGGCACGCGGAAGCCTTCGCCGGGACCGAGCACCAGGTCGGGCATGCCGGGGCGCGACAGGGTGGCCGAACCGCCGACGACGTAGATGAATTCCTCGCCGTGGTGGTAATGGCGCGGGATCACCATACCGGGGCCGCCGACAAGGTCGCCCACCACTAGCTGGTGACCCGGAGCCGCCGCGATCTCGCCGCGCAGCACTTCGGTGGAACCGGCAGGCGGCTGGTAGGTCGCGATCCGCTCGCCGCCCGCCGTCGCGCAGCCTGCCAGCGCCAGCACGAGGAGCGGCGTCAGCAGGAGCGCGTTGGGGCGCATCAGTCGAACAGGCTCGACACCGAGCTTTCGTCGGCGATGCGGCGCACCGCTTCACCGATCAGCGGCGCGATGGTGAGCACGCGGATCTTGCTCGAATCCCTGGCGGCGTCGGTCGGCTGGATGGTGTCGGTGATCACCAGTTCCTTCAGCGCCGAACCATCGACCCGCGCCACCGCACCACCCGACAGCACGCCGTGGGTGATATAGGCCGCCACGCTCTTCGCACCCGAATCGAGCAGCGCCTGGGCGGCGTTGCACAGCGTACCGCCCGAATCGACGATATCGTCGATCAGCACGCAGGCGCGGCCCTTCACGTCACCGATGATGTTCATCACCTCGCTTTCGCCGGGCCGGTCACGGCGCTTGTCGACGATGGCGAGCGGTGCGTTGTCGAGCCGCTTGGCGAGCGCGCGGGCGCGCACCACGCCACCGACGTCGGGCGAGACCACCATCAGTTCCTGGTCGCCGTAACGCGCCTGGATATCGGCGGCCATGGTCGGCGCGGCGTAGAGGTTGTCGGTC
>JAGREI010000370.1 GCA_020446625.1 Erythrobacter sp. | reverse complement strand
ATATCGAATGGGCGGTGGAGCAGCTGCCCGGCTTCAACCACGGCGACATCGCCGCCTTCGCCATCGAGACCGAAAGCGGCGAGGAAGCGCCCGCCGTGCTGGTGCATTGCCGCGTGGCCGATCCGGCCGAACGGGTGAAGCTGCGCGACCAGATCGCGGACAAGGTGCGCTCGGTCACGGGCATGAACTGTGTGGTCGAGCTGGTCCCCCCGCGCACCCTGCCGCGCACCAGTTCGGGCAAGCTCAGCCGCGCCAAGGCGCGCAAGATGTACCTGTCGGGCGAGATCGAGCCGTTCCAGCTGGCGGCTTGATCGCAATCACCCCAGCAGCAGCACCTTGAGCGGGTAGAGCAGCGCCAGCAGCGCCAGACCCCACACATAGGTGCGCACCTTCGGCACGCCCGCCCAGTAGAGCGGCAGGTAAAGCGCCCGCGCGCCCAGCCATGTCCAGGCGGCAATCGCGGTCCATTCGCTGGCCCGGTCGGCCAGCACCACGCCACCGAAACCGATGATCGCCAGCGGCAGGGTTTCGAGGAAATTGTCGCGCGCGCGTTCCAGCCGCGCGGCCACCGGGTTCAAGGGCGGCAGCGCCTCGTCGCGCGCGCCCATGTTCCAGTTAACGCCGTATTGCGCGGTCTTCAGCCGAATGGCCGCGAAAATGTGCACCAGCAGCAACACGCCTGCCAGCGCCAGCACCGTCAATTCCTGTGGCATCATTCGCCTCCCGTATCCCAGCTTACGCTGACCGGCCCGTAGCCGCTGCCGCGCACCGTCTCGCGCGCGGATATCGAGTGGGCCGACAGCGCATTGCGAAGCGCCGCCACGGCATCGGCGGGACCGCTGATGGCGATCGGCACCCCGGTGCGGCCTTGCGCCCAGGCGATCAGCGAGACCGCGCGGCGGCCCTCTGCGGTCAAGGCCCAGGTCGCCGGTGCATCGCCTTCACCCGCGACTTCCTCGAAGGTCACCTGCGGCAAGGGACGCAGCGGCGGGGTGATGCGGATATCCCATTCGGGCTCGGTGGCGTCGATCCGCCGTTCCAGCTCGTTGTAGGCCGCCAGGGTCGCGCCATCCAGCGGCCTTGCGCTCACCAGCGCGCGGCGGTGTTCGCGATCCACCGTCACCTCGTCCGCCGGCACGCCCGCCAGCAGCGACAGCCGCGTGGCGATGTTTTCCGCTCGCTGGCGCGATTCCGCTTCCTGCTGCCGCGCGCTGGCGATCTGCGCCTCTTCCGCCGCCTGCGCGCTGGTGCCGACGCGGATCTGGGTCAGCGAAACCTCGACATCGCGCCCCAGCCGCCGCTCGATCGCGCGTTCGGCCTGGGCTTCGGCGTCACCGACGATTTCCGGGGTAAGCACCGTTGCCGTCACCTGGATCGGGCTGCCTTCGAAGTCCGGCGTCATCTGCGAAATGCGCGCGCTGCCGGGGAACACGTCGAGCACGGTGGCGCTGATCTGGCGGCTGGCCTGGCTTTCCCAGCCGATGCGGTAAAGCGACAGCCCCAGCGGTACCGCCAGCACGAAGAAGGCGCCGAAGATCAGGAAGCCGTGGAACTGGGTCTGCTTTTCCGACAGGTGAGTGGAAAAGCCGTAGATGCGCGCCATGGCCGTGGCGGTCAGCGCGATGGTGGTGAGGTTGGTGACGAACAGGAACAGCGCGCCCCAGAACACCGTGGCGTTGAGCGTGGCCAGGCCAAAGCCGACCACGGCCAGCGGCGGCATCAATGCGGTGGCGATGGCCACGCCGACGATGGTGCCTTCGCGCCCGCGGATCATGGCATAGGCACCCGCCACGGCGGAAAACAGCGCCACCAAGAGGTCGAACAGGTTGGGCCGGGTGCGCGCGGCGATTTCTGTGGTGACGGTCTGCAAGGGCGACATGAACACCACCAGCGCGCAGAACAGCACCGCGAACAGCGCGCCCACCGCCAGCGACTTGCCCGACTGGCGCAGCCACTTGTAGTCGCCCACCGCCAGGGCAAAGCCCACGCCCATGATCGGGTCCATCAGCGGCGACAGCAGCATGGCGCCGATCACCACCGCCGGGGACGACAGCAGCAGGCCGAGGATGGCGATGCCCGCCGACATGCTGACCATCAGCACATAGCGCGCCGACAGTTCGCATTCGGACCGCCGCTTCTCGATCACCGCCGCCTGGTTGACCGAGCTGGTAACGTCGCGCGCCCACCAGTGGCGGAAAGTGGAGAGCACCTGGCGGAAGCCCTGCGAGGAATTGGCAGGGCTGGTTTCGCTGGTGACCGGTTGTGTTTGCATTGGCCCGCAATATCGCGGAAACCCTTCAGAGCAAAACTTGAAACATGTGTCTTGTATGACTAATACAGTGACAGATGCCCGGTTTGGGGCATTGGAGGAAAGCGAAAGCGCATGGCCACCACGAACGAAACGCAGACTGCAACCGCGACCGAGCTGAACCTGACTCCGCCCGACCCGGTGCCCACGGTTGCGCCCGAACGCGCCAGCGGGCTGGTGCCGGTCGATGCGGAGAAGAAGACCGCGCTCGAACAGAAGGTCGACGGCTTCGTGGAGGAGCTGGTGGCGCTGGATGCGCGCTCGCCCGATTTCGGCAAGAAGGTGGACCAGATCACCAACATGGGGCGCAAGGAAATCATGGCCGCCAGCGCCATGTCCAACCGCTTCCTCGATCGCCCGGTGCGGGCGATGGATCAGGATTCGGGCGTGGGCGCCAACCTCACCGAGCTGCGCCGCACGGTGGAGGATCTCGATCCGGGCCGCCGCGGCAAGATGACCGGGCGCAAGTTCCTGGGCATCATCCCCATGGGCAACAAGCTGAAGAACTACTTCGACAGCTACACCTCTGCGCAGGGCCACATCCAGGCGATCCTCGCCCGCCTTTCCAGCGGCAAGGACGAGCTGCTGATGGATAATGCCGCGATCGACGTGGAACGGCAGAAGCTGTGGGAAGCCATGGGCAACCTGGAACAGATGATCCACATCGCCCGCACGCTGGATACGCAGCTGGAAGAAAAGGCGAATGAGCTGGACAGCAGCGACCCGGAAAAGGCCAAGGCCATCCGCGAAACCGCGCTGTTCTATGTCCGCCAGCGCACGCAGGACCTGCTCACGCAGATGGCGGTATCGGTGCAGGGCTACCTGGCGCTGGACCTGGTGAAGAAGAACAACGTCGAACTGGTGAAGGGCGTCGACCGCGCCAGCACCACCACCGTTGGCGCGCTGCGCACCGCGGTGACGGTGGCACAGGCGATGACCAACCAGAAGCTGGTGCTGGGCCAGATCACCGCGCTCAACGAAACGACCGCGGGCATCATCGATTCGACCAGCCAGATGCTGCGCGACAACACCGCCAAGATCCACGAACAGGCCGCCGCCAGCACGATCCCGCTGGAGACGCTGCAACGCGCCTTCCAGAACATCTACGACACCATGGACGAGGTGGACAACTTCAAGGTCCGCGCGCTCGATTCGATGAAGCAGACCGTCACCGTGCTCACCGCCGAGGTGGAGAAATCGCGCGGCTACATCGCGCGCGCCGAAGGGCAGGCACAAGCCGCGCGGCAGGTGCAGGACAGCGGCCTTCTCAGCCTCGAAGGATGAATGGGAAGGGCTGATGGCCGAAGACCTTACCCGGCACAGCGACCGCATCTTGCAGGATGGCCGCGCGCTGCTGCGTGACAACCAGCAGGGCGGACGGCACCGGCGCGCTTCTCCGCGCTCGATCGGTGAAGGTTCGGCGCGGATCAAGAGCCAGCACATCAAGAAGCAGCTGATCACGCTGGTGGTGGGCATTGTCGGCATCTTCGTGGCCGCCGGAGTGGCTGGCGCGGTGCTCAACGGCATCGGCTTCTGGGGCGTGATGGTGGTCGCGCTCGTCATGTTCCTGCTGTTCGGCGGGGTGCTGACGCAGAAGGTCAAGCTGCCGAAACGGGCTGACCTGACGCGCACCACCGATGCCCGCCAGCTGGTCGCCCGCACCGAGCTGTGGCTGGAAAGCCAGCGCCCTGCCCTGCCGCCGCCCGCCGTATCGCTCGTCGATCAGATCGGCGTGCAGCTCGACGGACTCGGCCAGCAGCTCGAACACGTCGATCCCGCGCATCCGGCGGCGGGCGAAGTGCGACGGCTGGTGGGCGAAATCCTGCCTGAGATGGTCGACAGCTACCGCCGTATCCCCGCGCACCTGCGCACCGAGGAACGTGGCGGCTCGACGCCCGACCAGCAGCTGACCGAAAGCCTGGGCAAGATCAGCCGCGAGATCGACAGCGTCACCCGGCAACTGGCCGAAGGTTCGCTCGACGACCTGGCGATCAAGAACCGCTATCTCGATTACCGCTATGGCGATGCCGAGGACTTGCCCAAACCCGAAGCGGCCCCCGCTCAGGACCAGGATTTCGGCGTCCCCCTGCCGGACTTGACCCGCGAAAAGGTAACCCGCTGATGCGCGTGCCGATCCCGCACCGGCTCGAACGCGAGGAAGTGCGCCGCCGCCTGCGCGACAACAGTCACCGCATGGCCGACGCCATCCCCGGCGGCATGGCGCAGGTCGACACCAGCTGGCCGAGCGAAGACCGCATGACCATGGCGATCAGCGCCATGGGCCAGGCGCTCAATGGCCACATCGATATCGAGGACCAGCAGGTGGTGTTCGAAATCGACCTGCCCCCGGCGCTGGGCTTCCTTACCCCGATGATCGAAGGCGCGATCCAGCAGCAGGGCCAGAAGATGCTGGAAGGCCCGCGGGACTGAACGCTTGACCCTACGACCGCTCGTCCTGAGCGGATGTTGGCATGTAAATCCTGACCTAAAGCTCGCGTTCCCGCTCCAGGTACATCTCGGGAATCCGCAGCGCCTCGGTCGCCTCGCGGGTTTCGCGCAGGAACAGCACCAGCGCCCACATCAACATGCTGATGGCCAGGATGAAGGTGCCAGCCGCCACCGGGTTCAGCCCCAGGTGAGCGAATTCCTCGAGGAACAGCAGCACCACCGTCACCCCGATCGACAGGCCGCCCACCACCAGCGACAGCAAGGCATGGCTGATCAGCGCGATGCGGCGGTCGATCACGCGGATTTCGCGCACCACCATGTCGTGCTCCTTGCCTTCGGTCTGGCCGTGGCGATCCTGCAACTGGCGGCTGCGGTCGACGATCCGGCCCAGCCGCTGCGACAGGGTCGACATGATGTTGCCGATGGCGACCAGCACGAAGACCGGCGCCAGCGCCAGCTGGATGGTCTGCGCGATCATCGTCTCGCCGGTGAGCAGTTCCACGGTCAGCCCCTATTGCTGCGCGGCGCCGGTGAGCTTGCCCACCGCCTGCGCGCCCTGCATCGTTGTTACCAGCACCTCGTCCCCGTTCACCACCACGGCCACGCCCTCCAGCCCGATCACCGAGACGCGCGGACCGTCGCTGTCGACCAGGACGTTGCGGCAATCGACCAGCTCGGCGCGCCCGCGCACCGCATTGCCCGCCGCATCCTGCGCGCGCGCCTCGTGCAGGGCCTGCCAGTTGCCGATGTCCGACCAGCCCATGGCAACCGGCACCATGGCCGCCTGCGCGGTGTTTTCCATCACCGCGTAGTCAACCGATTCCCCGGCGATTGCGGCGAAGGGTTCGGCCTTGGGGTAAACCTGCGCACCCTGGCTGCGCGCCCCGGCCAGTGCCTGCCGCACGGCTGCGGCCATGTCCGGGCGATGCGCGGCCAGTTCGGCCATGAAGGCACCGGCGGCGAATGCGAAGATACCGCCGTTCCAGCTGTAGTCGCCCGCCGCGAGGAACTGCTGTGCCCGCGCCAGGTCCGGCTTCTCGACGAACTGCGCCACGGCAAATCCGCCCGCCAGCGGCGCGCCCCGGCGGATATAGCCGTAACCCGTCTCCGGCTGCGTGGGAGTAATACCGAAAGCCACCATCCGCCCTTCGCGCGCCAGGGCGGCAGCAGCCAGCGCAGCGGCATGGAAGGCGGGCACGTCTGCAATATGGTGATCGCTGGGGCAGACCAGCATTACCGCATCTTTCGGCAACATGGCAGCGGCCAGCGCGATGGCGGGCGCGGTGTTCTTCGCCGCCGGTTCCACCACGATCCGCGCCGGTGCGCCGTGCAGTTGCGCTTCGACGTGCGGCAGGTGCGCCGCGCCAGTCACCACGATCGGCGGGGCGAACAGCGCCGGATCGGCACAGCGCGCCAGCGTCGCTTCGAACAGGGTCTGTTCCCCCACCAGCGGCAGGAAGGGCTTGGGCAAGCTCTTGCGGCTTACCGGCCAGAGGCGCGTGCCGCTGCCGCCGCACAGGATTACCGGATGGATCAAGGTCATGCAGCCGCCGTTAGCACAGCATCGGGATCAGCGGGCGCGGAAATCGACGCGATAGCCATAACGCGCCTCTACCGGGGTGCCTTCCGCGGTTGTCGCCGGGTTGAAGCGGATGCGTTCGATCACCAGCGGGCAGACCAGCGCAGTCGTCTCCGCGTCGACCTGGCTGTTTGCCACCGAACAGTTACGCGCGCGCCCGTCCACGGTGACGGTGAAGACCACGGTCACGCTCTTGCCGAAGCGGGTCGAACGCCCGCCTTCGGGGATGGGAAAGTCGCGCGACTGGTTGATCTCGCCCGAGCGGACCGAGGGGCCGACGGCCACGGCCCCGCCGCTGCCCGATCCGCGCCGCCCGCTGCCGGTGCCATCGCCTTCGCCGCCCGCGCCGGTGCCTTGCCCCTCGTCGCGCGCGCCCGAGGTATTGGCATTGCCGGTGGAGCTGGCGCGCGGCGCAGGGCTGGGACGTGGCAGAGGCTGCTCCGGAGCCGTCACCTCGCGCGCGGTGGCGCGCTTGCCTTCCTCGCCCGCCGCGCCTTCGTCAGGCTGCGGCGGCGCATCGCTCGGCTCGGCATCGGGTTCCTCGTAAGTGCGCACGGTGACGGTGACGAGCGAGGTCGCCTGTTCGATCACCTGCGCGGTAAGGTCCGGCACCAGCAACCGCGCCAGCCCGAACAGCGCCAGCAGGTGCGCCAGCACCAGCAGCACGATCAGCGGCCAGCTCAGCCGCCGCCGTTGCTGCGAGAATCCACCCTCAGTCGCCATCAGCGTGCCTCCTTGTCCGCCATAACGCACGAGGCTGCATTCGGGTGCAAGCCTTCCGTCAGGGGCGATACCATACCGGCGAGGACCAGGCGCGTTCCTGGATCGTCGGCGGAATGTCGATCGTCGCCGGGTCGATCCCCAGCGCCAGCGCATCGAACACATGCTGGCGCGGCGTGGGGATTTCCAGCACGCGCACATAGTAGAAGGCCCGCTGGGTCGGGTCGAAGTCGGGGTCGGTCCACAAGGTTGCCAGTTCGTCGGCACCGATGCTGTTGGTATAGCGCGCGGTGGCAAGATCCACGGTATTGCCCACGGCGGGCAAGGTGCCGTCCGCCCGCAAGGTGCGCGCACCGGCCCAGGCCACTTCGTAGATGCGCTCGTGCGTCTGGCCCGCCGCGTCCACCCAGCCCTTCACCACCTGCACCCGGTCGAGATTGGCACCCGTCGGATCGCGCGATGCCTGGATCATCAGGCTGGGCGCGCGGCCCCGCGCCGCCAGCAGCGTGCCGCCCATCGGCACCCCGCGCGCATAGCCGCGCGCCGCCCAGTCGCCCGCGTCGAGATCGGCCTGGGTGAAGTGGTAGCCGGCGAACATCCGCACCGCCATGCGCGGGCCGCTGGTGCCGTAGACCTCGCGGCGGCGGAAGGCATCGAAGATCGCCTGCCGGTCGTTGCGGTCGGCCCAGACGCCCGCCAGCCCGGCGGCCGACATCTGCGCGGCGGGGAAGATGATCCGCACCGCATCCGGCCCCAGCCGTTCGCGCGGCAGGTAATCCTCTCCCAGCTTGCCGAAGAAGTTGTCTTCCTGCTGGCTGGACAGCCCGGTGTGGCTGTCGGACGCGCCGACGATCCCGTACTGGAACGGGTTCACCCCGATGCGCTGTTCCTCGGCCAGCCCGCGCAGCAAAGCCGAACGGACATAGGACCCCTGGCTGACCGCCGTCGGCACGCCGGTAAGCAGCATGTTCCGCAGTTCGAACCCGGCAAATTCGTCGCGCGGGGAAAGTTCGGGGTGGGTTTCGGACGTGCCCTTGTACTGGGTGATTTCGGCCACCGTCTCCCACCGCGCGCGCTGGGCGGCATAGGCGGCGGTGAACGGCTGGCCCGCCGTGTCTGTCAGTTCGAACATGCGCCCGTCGGACAGGTTCGAATTGTGCGGGATGGCGACGAAGTCAGCCCCCGTGCGCGCCTGCGTTTCCTCGAAGAAGGCGTATAGGTCTTCCGGCCCGTCGGTCTGGTAATTGGTCAGCGGCAGGAACTGGCGCGCCACGTCGCCGCCTTCGTTGGTGAAGACCACCCGGTGCATGTTGCGCAGGTCGGGCGCGAAGGTCCATTCCCAGCCGATCATCGCGGTGAAGCGGCCCGGTTCGTTGTAACGTTCGGCCGCCGCGATCTGGTTCTCCCAGCTGCCGCGCATCACCTCGTCGCTGCGCAGGTCTTCCAGGAATTCGCCGCGCTCGTCCGGGGTCAGGTTGCTCTGCCCCATGGTGGCATTGGTAAGCGCGCGCCCGCCGTCGTTCAGCAGCAGCTGGCGCAACCGCTGGGCGATGGGATAATGCATGATGGTGGGATCGTTGGCGGCGATGCGGCTCGACAGGCCCAGCCCCACGGCGTGATCGGCAATGACGATGAAATCCAGCGGCCGGTCGATCTGCACCCGCTGCCCGGTGCGCGGGAACACCACCGGCTCGCCGCGCGCAAAGCGATAGGCGGTGTCGATGTCGGCATTGGCCATGCCCGAACTGAAGGCATCGATCGAGTTGATCGTGTGGACGTGGGTATCCCCGAACAGCAGCACCCGGTCGCCTTCGGGCGCGGGTGCGCGCTCGTCCTGCCCGGCGGCGGCAAGGCGCGTGGGTGCGGGATCATCGCCGGCGGCCTGAGTGCAGGCGGCCAGCGCCGCCAGCGCGATCACCGATGTCACTGTGCGGAAAATCATGCTGCCCCTCCCCGGCCAGTTGTGATTGACCCCATTCTGATTGACCCAGTCATGGTTGACTATGTCCGGATCATCCCGCCAGTGCAAGCCGCGACTGGCAACCGCAGAGCCAAGGCCCTAGGGAAAGCGAATGACCGGCACCTATCGCTTCGCCATCGATCGCGGCGGCACCTTTACCGACGTGGTGGCCGAAACGCCCGCCGGAACGCTGGTGACCGCCAAGCTGCTTTCCAGCGATCGGGCGCACTATGCCGATGCCGCCAGCGAGGCGGTGCGGCGGATCCTGGCCGAGCACGGTGACGCGCCGATTGCCGAACTGCGCATCGGCACCACCATCGCCACCAATGCCCTGCTCGAACGGCAAGGCGCAAAGGTGGCGCTGGCGATCACTGCGGGCCATGCCGATGCCTTGCGGATCGGCAACCAGGCGCGCCCGGCGATCTTCGCGCGCCACATCGTCAAGCCCGAGCGGCTGGAAGCGCGCGTGATCGAGGTGGCCGAACGGGTGAGCGCGCAGGGCCAGGTGCTGCTGCCGCTCGACGCGGACCGGGCGCGGCGCGACCTGGCCGCGCTGCGGGCCGAGGGTTTCGATGCGCTCGCCATCGTGCTGCTGCACGGCTGGACCTTCACCGCGCACGAGGCGCAGCTGGCCCGGATCGCGCGCGAGCTGGGCTTCACCCAGGTCAGCGCCAGCCACGAGGTCAGCCCGCTGATCCGGCTGGTGCCGCGCGGCGATACCACGGTGGCGGACGCCTACCTCTCGCCGGTGATCCGCATGTATGTCGATCAGCTGGCCGCGCGCCTGCCCGATCACGGCAGCCTGCGCTTCATGCAGTCGAACGGCGGGCTGGCCGATGCGCGGCTGTTTCGCGGCAAGGACGCGGTGCTGTCCGGCCCGGCGGGCGGCGTGGTGGGCATGGTCGCCACCGCGCGCGCAATCGGGCATGACCGGCTGATCGGCTTCGACATGG
>JAGREI010000041.1 GCA_020446625.1 Erythrobacter sp. | reverse complement strand
GTGCTGTTCGTCGATCACCACCAGGGCAAGGTTCCGGTAGCTCACCGTCTCCTGGAATATCGCATGGGTTCCGACGACTATCTGGATCGAACCGTCGACCAACCCCATCAGGATCGATTCGCGCGCCTTGCCCTTGTCGCGGCCGGTCAGCAGGGCGATGTTCACACCCGACGGGGCGGCCAGCTTGCGCAGCGTCTCGTAATGCTGGCGCGCGAGGATTTCAGTCGGCGCCAGCATCGCCGCCTGCGCCCCGGCCTCGACCGCGACCAGCATCGCCTCCAGCGCGACCACCGTCTTGCCCGCGCCGACATCGCCTTGCAGCAGCCGCAGCATGGGGCTGGCCTGCGCCATGTCGTGGGTGATCTCGGCAATCGACCGCTTCTGCGCGCCGGTCAGCGGGAACGGCAGTTCCAGCTTGCCGCGCAAGCTGCCGTCGCCCTGCAAGGGCTGCCCCTTGCGCTGGCGGTTCGACTGGCGGACCAGCATCAGCGCCAGGGCATTGGCGAACAGCTCGTCATAGGCCAGCCGGTCGCGCGCCTTGGCGTTTTCGACCCGGTGCGCCAGCACCACGGCATCGCGCCACGATGGCCAGCCCTCGCGTTCCAGCACGCCGGGTTCGATCCATTCGGCCAGGTCCGGCGCGCGGGCCAGCGACTGTTCCACCAGCTTGCCCACCAACGGCTGGGTCAGCCCTTCGGACAGGCGATAGACTGGCTCCACCAGCTGCCCCATGGCGCCATCGCTGCTTTCCGAGACGTGATCGGGATGGACGATCTGCAACATCTGGTCGTACTGGTCGAGGCGGCCCGCCACCCAGCGTTTTGCCCCCACCGGCAGCTGCTTCTTCGCGGTAAAGCTGGCGCGCCCGAAATAGGTGATGGCGCAGACATTGCCCTTGGTGTCCTGCGCCAGCACCCGGTACGGCCCGCGCTGGCTGCGGCTGGCGCGGTGTTCGACCACGGTCAGCGGCACCACCACCTGTTCGCCCACCCCCGCCGCATCGAGGTCTGGCACGGCGCGGCGCATCACGAAACGTTCGGGCAGGTGGTAGAGCACGTCGCGCACGCGGGCGAGGCCCAGCTTCTCCAGCGGCTTGCGCAGCTTCGGCCCCACGCCGTCGAGGCCGTCGATCTCGGCAAACAGGGGATTGAGCTGATCCGGGCGCATGGCCCGAACCTAGCCGCTTGCCGGGGCGATGCGAAGGGCGCCCGGCGGATCACGCACAGGCTGGCGGGTTTGGTCATCGCGGATACTTGTGATAGGTCTCCCGCCGGGTCGCGCAAATCCCAGTTTGGGGGGGACTAACATGCGACTTTTCACGACCATCCTTGCCACCACGACACTTGCCCTGGCCAGCGTTCCCGCGCTCGCGCAACAGGAACCCGAAGAACCGCGCACCACCTATGCGGTGTCCACCTTCCAGTTCGAAGACGATGCCGACCAGGAACGCTGGCTGGAAATCGTCGACACCTATATCAACCCCGCACGCGTGGCGGCGGGGATGGCTCCGGAAACGGTTCACTGGGTGATGGTTAATCCGGATGTCGACATCATGATCGTGGCGGAGATGCCTGATGGCATGGGCGGCTTCGATCACCACATGACGCCCACCCGCGCCGCCTTCGTCGCCGCGTTGACCAATCTGGTGGGCGGCGAGGAGCAGCTTGCCGCGATGCGCGCGGAAATGGATGGCATGACCAAGAACTGGCACGTCATGTACACCCACACCCATCCGTGACCACTTACCCTTGATCGCTGCCGATTGAGGGTCCAGAGGGGGCGCTTCGTTCGACGGGGCGCCCCTTTTGCCATGACCGATCCAGACACCAGCCCGCTCGCCACCCGGCTCGCCCGCGCGAAGTTCCGCGCCTGGCATCGCGGCACGCGCGAGGCGGACTATACCTATGGCTGCTATTTCGATCGCTTCCACGGCGAATGGGATGAAGCCGCGCTGGCCTGGTTCGAGGCGCTGCTCGATTTCGACGATGCGGACGTGATGGCCTGGGCGCTCGGTACCGCGCAGCCGCCCGCGCACATGTGCGGCGCGCAAATGGACGCCTTGCGCAAGCTCGACTTCGTCCGCATCTAGGCCAGCGAAATTTCCCACGCACCCCCTCCCCGATTCGGGAAGGGGGCTTTTGCGTTTGCCCGATGGACCTTTCCCGATGCCCGATCTCGCCCCGATCCTGTCCGCCAAGCAGCCGCTGACGCTGGCCGAAGTGGCGCGAGGGAGCCAGCCCTTGGTGCTGGCGGACCTCGCCCGCGCGGCGAAGAAGCGCGCGGTATTCGTCGCGCCCGACGATGCCGCCATGCGTTCGGTGGCCGATGCCGCGCGGTTCTTCGCACCCGAGCTGCTGGTGATCGAATTTCCCGCCTGGGACTGCCTGCCCTATGACCGCGCCAGCCCCGCCCTGTCGGTCAGCGCGGCGCGCCTGTCCGCCCTGCACCAGTTGCAGGCAGGCACGGTGGACAAGCCGGGCAACCAGTTGCTCGTCACCACCGCCAACGCCATGCTCCAGCGCGTGCTCACCCCGTTCCGCGTGCGCGAAGCGGTGCGCGAGTTCCGGCCCGGCACGCAGATCGGGCATGAGAGCCTGGCCATGCTGCTGCGGCGGCAGGGCTACACCCGCACCGATACCGTGGTGGATACCGGCGAATTCGCCATGCGCGGCTCCATCGTGGACATCTACCCCAGCGGGTTCGAAGGCGGGCTGCGGCTGGATTTCTTCGGAGACGAGCTGGAAAGCCTGCGCCGCTTCGATCCCAACACCCAGCGCACCGTCGACACGGTCAAGTCGCACCTGCTGCTGCCCGCCAGCGAGGCGTTGCTGGACGAAGACAGCATCAAGCGGTTCCGGGGCCGCTACCGCGAACTGTTCGGCGCTGCGGCCACGCAGGATCCGCTTTACGAAGCGGTGAGCGACGGGCGACGCCTGGCGGGCATGGAGCACTGGCTGCCCCTGTTCGAGGAGCGCCTGACCACCCTGTTCGATCACCTGAACGCCGACGACGTGATGGTGATCGACGCCGGGGCGCAGGCGAGCGTCGACGAACGGCTGAAGGACATTGCCGACTATCACCGCCAGCGCGGCGAGATCGCCGGGCAATCGAAGGGCAGCTATCGCCCGCTGGCGCCCGAAGCCCTTTACCTGTCGGCGGACGAATATGCCGCGCAGGCCAGCGGCTGGCCGATCCACAAGACCAGCATCTTTGCCGAACCCGAAAGCAGCAAGGTGATCGGCTTCGGCTTCCGCTCTGCCCGCGATTTCGCCCCCGAACGCAGCCGTGGCGAGGATGTGTACCGCACCGCCGCGCACCATTTCGCCAGCCTGGCCAAGGCGGGCAAGCGCCCCCTGCTGGCCGCCTATACCGCCGGTTCGCTCAGCCGCATCACCACCAACATCGGCGGCCACGGTACGGAATTCGCGCAGGCGACGTCATGGCAGCAAGCGCTGGGCCTTGCGGCAAAAGGCAAGCCCGTTGCCATCGAACTGCCGCTGGATACCGGCTTCGCCAACGACCAGCTGGAACTGATTACCGAGCAGGACTTGCTCGGCGACCGGCTTGTCCGCCGCCACAAGCGCAAGAAGGATGCCGACGCCTTCCTGGCCGAATTGCAGGCGCTGAGCCGGGGCGACCTGGTGGTGCATATCGATCACGGGATCGGCAAGTACCTGGGCCTCCAGCCGGTGCCGGTGGGCAAGAGCCAGCACGACTGCGTGATGCTGGAATATGCCGGCGGCGACAAGCTCTACATCCCGGTGGAGAACATCGACGTCCTCAGCCGCTACGGCTCGTCGGAGGAAGGCGCACCGCTCGACAAGCTGGGCGGCGAGGCATGGCAGCGCCGCCGCAGCCGCCTGAAGGAACGCATCCGCGCCATCGCGGGCGAGCTGATGCGCGTCGCCGCCGCCCGCGCGCTGCGCAAGGCCCCCGTGCTGCCCGCCGACGAGGCCAGTTACGGCCAGTTTCTCGACCGCTTCCAGTACGAGGAGACAGAGGACCAGGAAATGGCCATTGCCGACGTGCTGGCCGATCTTGAATCGGGCAAGCCGATGGACCGGCTCGTCTGCGGCGACGTGGGCTTCGGCAAGACCGA
>JAGREI010000369.1 GCA_020446625.1 Erythrobacter sp. | reverse complement strand
AGGCGCGCAGCAGGTTGAGCGTGGCCGCCGACTGCGAATAGGCGCGCAGCATCCGTTGCGGATCGTTGGTGCGCGATTCCGGGCTGAATTCGATGCCGTTGACGTTGTCGCCAAAGTAGCTGGGCAGCGTCACGTCGCCCTGCGTTTCGGTGTCAGAGCTGCGCGGCTTGGCGAACTGCCCGGCCATGCGCCCCACCTTCACCACCGGCAACTTGCTGGCGAAGGTCAGCACGGCAGCCATTTGCAGGATCACGCGGAAGGTGTCGCGGATGTTGTTGGGGCCGAATTCGGCAAAGCTTTCCGCACAGTCGCCGCCCTGCACCAGGAAGGCGCGGCCAGCGGCGACCTCGGCAAGGTCCGCCTTCAGGTTGCGCGCTTCGCCCGCAAACACCAGCGGCGGGAACCCGGCCAGCGTGCGCTCGGCCTCGGCCAGAGCAGCAGCGTCTTCGTACTTGGGCAGGTGCTTTGCGACAAAGCGGTCCTGCTTCCAGCTTTCGGGTGTCCAGTTCTGTGCCACGGTATCAACTCATCAATGCAGGCGCGCCATAGTCTTCATGCCCCCGGCGGGCCAATTCAAACGGAATGTCGGGGAGGGCAGCGCCCTACAGCGCCGCGCCGCCCCGCGCAAAGGTTACTTGCGAAAACAGCTTAGCGGCCGGCGGCAACCGGTTCCCGCGCCGCGCCCGGCTGTGCTGCCGAAGCCACCTGTTCGGGCAGCACCGCCAGGCGCCAGCCGGGCCGCGACGCCAGGTATCGCTGCGCCAGCGCCTGGATTTCCTGCGGCGTGGCATTGACATAGTCCGAATACATCGACCGCAGGTACATGGTGCGGTTGGGATCCATGGTCGCGCCTTCCAGCTGGTTGAGCCAGAAGGTATGCCCGGTGCTGCCGCGCTCGATGCCTTGCCGCACGGGTTCCACCACGCGCGCCAGTTCGTCCGTGGTGGGGCCGTTGGCGGCAAGATCGGCCACGATCGATTCGGCTTCGCTGTAGAACACCGGCACCAGCGCGGGATCGACCTGCACCAGCGCGAAGATCATCCCGCCACTGGAAGTATCGAGCGGCCAGCTGGAGGAGACGAACGGCGAATAGGCCGCGCCTGCACGTTCGCGCAGCGCATCCATCAGGCGGTTGGACATGATCTGCGCCAGCAGGTCGAGCTTGCGGCTCTGCACCAGCCCCTGCGAACCGCCGCCGGTGGGCCAGGCGATCACCGCCGCAGCCTGGTCGTCGTCGCCCGAATGGGTCAGCACCAGCGGCGGATCGCCCGCAGCCGGGAAGCGCAGCGGGCGGGCGAGCACGTCTTCGGGCAGCGGGCGGCGCGGCGGCAAGGCGCCGAAGGTGCGCGACAGCGCCTGCACCGTCGCCGCGCTGTCGATGTCACCGAACACCGCCACTTCCACCGGCCCCTGCGCCAGCAGGCGGCTCCACACCGCCTCGAAGCCTGCGGGCGTGGCGGCGCGCAATTGCTCGGGCGTGGGCGTGGCAAAGCGACTGTCACGGCCGCGCAGCAGCCAGTCGAGATCGCGGGTGATCACCCCGTTTGGATCGCGGCCATAGCTGTCATAGCCCAGCAGCGCGGCGGCCTGCGCCCGCTCGAAGGGCGCAGCATCCCAGCGCGGCATGGCCAGCTTGGCGGCGAACAGGTAGAGCTGGTTTTCCAGGTCTTCCTGCCGGGTCAGCCCGGAAAAGACGAAGGCCCCGTCCTCGATCGCGAAGTCGAAGCCCAGCTTGCTGCCTGCGGCCACGCGGTCGATTTCGTTCTGGCCCAGCGGTCCCATGCCCGAACCCACCAGCGCGCCCTGGCCAAGGTGGGCATAGACGCCTTCGTCGGCATTGAAGCCGCGCCAGCCCGCGCCCCAGCGCACGCGCACGGTGATGCGGCCCGGTTCGTTGTCGGTATCGTAGAGCATGGCGCGCACGCCGTTGGCGAAGGTGAGTTCCTGCACGTCGTGGGTGTTGAACAGGCCCAGCGGCACCTGCGACACCGGCGGCTTGGGGGTGCCGATCGGCGGCAGGTCGGCAAAGTTGATCGGCTCTGCCTCCTCGCGTGCGCCGTCGAACGGCACCGCGGGCAGTTCCAGCGCCGCGCGCAGTTCGCCATCGCTGGCGCCGCGCGGATCGGGAGCGAGCATCACCGCGCGGATCACCTCGCCGGTGAACAGCGTGCGGGTGGCTTCCAGCACCTCGTCCGGCGTAAAGCGCGGGGCGACAGAGCGGAATACCTCGAGGAAGGTTTCGGGGCTGGCGACGGCCTCGCGAATGTCGACCGCGCCCACCACGGTATCGGCCAGCGAGGAGCCCGCCTGCAATTCGGACTGGTGCGCAAAATCGGTATAGGCGACATCGAACCCGGCCACGGCCTGGTCGATCTCGCCCTGGCTGGGCGGAGCCAGCAGCGCATCGGCAATCACCCCGCGCACGTCGGCCAGGGCCGCTTGCCAGTCATCGCCGCTGGGGGTGATCGAAACGAAGGTGGCATCGACGGTGCGGCTCACCTTGTCGCGGCCCACGCCTGCTTGCAGGAAGCTGCCGCCAGCACGCGCGCGGTTTTCCAGCCGCCGGTTGATCACCGCCGCGCCGACATCGAACAGCAGGTTGCGGCGGTTGTATTCGAGATTGTCGACGATCTGCACCCAGGGGCGCATCACGCCATAGCTGACAGTGCGCGGCAGGCCGGGTTCGACCACCACCGCCACTTCGCCCACCGGGTTGGCGGGATCGGCGCCTGCGGGCGCCACCGGATCGCCAAAGTCGGGCGCAGGCACATGCGGCCCCTGCCCCTGCCAGTCGGCAAAGTGGCGTTCGACCATGGCGGCCAGCACGTTCACGTCGGCATCGCCCACCAGCACCACCACGGCATTTTCCGGGCGATACCAGCGGCGGTGGAACGCCTGCACGCCTTGCGCCGTGGCGGCCTGGAGCGTCTCGACCGTGCCGATCGGCATCCGCTCGGCCAGCCGCTGCCCGGCGAACAGGGTGCCGGTGGTCACTTCCTGGATGCGCCGCGCGGGTCCGGCCTGGTCGCGCCGCTCGGCCAGCACGATCGGCACGTCGAGCGCGATGTCGGCAGGCGAGAGCGTGGGCGCGATCACCATGCCGGAAAAGCGTTGCACCGCATCGTCCATGCTGGCGCGCGTGGCATTGGGCAGGTCCAGCTTGTAGACCGTCTGCGTGGGGCTGGTGGTGGCATTGGTATCATACCCCAGCGCCGCGCCCAGCCGCTGGAAATAGGGGATCGCCTCGCCATTGCCGAAATAGCGCGATTCGCGGAACACCAGGTGCTCGATCAGGTGCGCCCAGCCTCGTTCGCTGTCGTTCTCGTTGATCGACCCTGCGTCGATGGCGATGCGCAGGCTCATCTGGCACGGTGGCACGCCGTTGTTGCGCACGGCATAGCGCACCCCGTTGGGCAGTTCCCCGAACAGCCACTGGTCATCCACCGGGATATCGGTGCCGCGATAGATCCACGGATCGTCCGGCTCGGCATAGCGCGGCGCATCGGCTCCGGGCTGGGCATGGATCGTGCAGGCGGACTGCGCCAGCACCGGCGCGGGCAGCAGCAGGGCGAGCGGGATGAAGACGCCGGCGAGGCGCGAGATGACGGTCATGGGGCGCATTAGTCCAGCATTCGATGAAGCAGCGGTGAATAGTGGGGGTGAATAGGCCGTTAGAAAGGCTTGCGCCAGCCAAGCTTGCCCCACCGCCCCGGCGCGCCTACATCGCAGCCATGTTCATCGAGACCGAAACCACCCCCAACCCCGCCACGCTGAAGTTCCTTCCCGGCCAGCAGGTGATGCCTTCGGGCACCCGCGATTTCGCTTCGCCGGAAGAGGCCGAAGCCAGCCCGCTGGCGCAGGCGCTGTTCGATACCGGCGAGGTAACCGGCGTGTTCTTCGGCACCAGCTTCGTCTCTGTCACTGCCGCGCCCGGCGTCAGCTGGAGCGACCTGAAGCCGCAGGTTGTGGCCGTGCTGCTCGACCATTTCGTGTCGCAGGCCCCGCTGTTCGCGGGCGGCGATGCCAGCGGCTTTTCGGTTCCGCCCGAAGCCGACGACGGCGACCTGGGCGACGATGCCGGGACCGAGGACGTGGTGGCGCAGATCAAGGAACTTATCGAAACCCGCGTGCGCCCGGCGGTGGCCAACGACGGCGGCGACATCCGCTACCGGGGTTTCCGCGAAGGCGTGGTCTACCTCTCCATGCAGGGCGCCTGCTCGGGCTGCCCCAGCTCCAC
>JAGREI010000368.1 GCA_020446625.1 Erythrobacter sp. | reverse complement strand
CACATGGCGTGATCGAGGCTGGCCACCTTCAGCTCCACGCCGGGAACAACGTTGGGCTGCACCGCCGTTCCCAGCAGCTGGAAGTCCGAAATCCACGCCAGCACGATCTGCTGGATCGACTGATCGGCTGATAGCGGTGCCACGGTGCGGAACCACACGTCCGAGTGCGGCGGGCGCTGTTCGGGGATCAGCCAGTTGCGCGGCTGCACCGAACGGAATTCCACCGGCTGCTGGCGCAGGATCAGCGTCTTGATCGGTCCGTCGGGAATCTCGTCGGCCCGGCGCAAGGCGGCGATCTGGTCGGATTCCAGCGCCTCGGGCGGCGGCACCTGGGGCATGGTGGGATACTGGTGGCCGGGGCCGTCGACCGGATCCTGGAAGCTGGCGACCAGGTTCAGGATCGGCTTGCCGTTCTGGCTGGCCACCACCCGCCGGTTGGAGAAGCTGCGCCCGTCAAGATCGCGCTTTACCCGGTATTCGATCGGCAAGGCGTCGCTGCCGGGGCGCAGGAAATAGGCGTGCAGCGAATGCACCAGCCGCCCGGCTTCGACGGTGCGCGTCGCCGCACCCAGCGCCTGCGCGATGGCCTGCCCGCCGAATACCCGCCCGGTGCCGTCCTCGCGCCGGCGACCCACGAAGATGTCGCCCCCGCGCGGCTCCAGGTCGAGCAGCAGCATGAGGTCGGCCAGGACTTGTTCGGGCGTGAGCAGGGGTTTGCCGGGAACGGTCATCCCCCTTGCCATGCGCGGGCGCGACGGCGAGGTCAAGCCATCCCCAGTTACAGCAGGCCGGGGATCCGCCGCGCGATGCGGGCGCCGATGGCCTTGGCCATGTTGCTCGCCGGCCACCGCCTGGGCGCGCGCGGCTCCATGCCGTGGCGGCGCAGCAGGTGGTTGAAGGCCCGCGCGTCGGCTTCGGCATAGCTCCATTCGCTGCGCCAGGTGATCGACAGCGAGATCGACGGGGCATCGCCGTTCTGCACGAAATGCGGCGCCATCACCGGCACGAACAGCGCATCGCCCGGTTGCAGCTGGAAGGTCAGTCCGAAATCGGCAAATTCATCGCGCCAGTGCAGCTCGCGCGCGCCGCCGGTGTGGTATGCCTCGTGCACGGTATCGGGCGCGAAGCGGGCATCGCCTGCGGGAAACACCGTCATCGCCTTCGATCCGCGCAGTTGCAGCAGCACGTTGTGTTCGGGATCGAAGTGGTAGGGCGTCACCGCGCCGGGGCTGGAGACGAAGACGAAGCCCTGCGTAGATAACACTTCGCCGGTGCGCGGTTCGATCACGTCGCGCATCTCGTCGATCAGTTCGTGCAGCAGCGCGGCATAGGCCGGGTTCTGCTCGATGTTCTTGAGCGCGGCCCAGCTGTTGCTGGTGGCGATGCCGCGAATGGTGTCACCGATGGTCAGGCCGTTGCTGCCGGGCTTGCCGTCCACCCCGATCGGCAGGTCGCCGCGGTTGTATTCGACGCTGGCGGCAGGCAGGCTTTCGCCCAGCATGGCCAGGGCATCGAGTTCGAGCAGCGGATGCTCGATCAGGTCGTGTTCCAGCTTGTGCGCACCTTCGGGATAGGAGCTGGCGAAATTGGCGCGGCTGCGGGCAGGGAAGATCTGCTTCCCGCCGACCGAACGGCCGTGGAGGCGTCCGACATGGTGGCTCATTGTATTCCTCGTGGGGTCTGTCCCGTCTCGCGCCTGGCGAGCTGGGCGAACAGGGCGCGGCGCAAGGCCCCGCCGATAGCGATCGAGTGACTGGCGATTGTGCGACGTTCGCGCCAGACATGGTCGATCATCGGATGGTTCGCTGCGGCGCAGCTATCGACCCATTCGATTTCCTCGCGCGTTAGCATGGCGAGGTTTTCCTGTTGCAGGAGGACGCCGGGCGAATACCGCGCCCAATCCTCGTCAAAAGCGGTCTTGTAGGAATAGGCGCCGGGCGCCGTCAGGAAGCTGGCCAGCATGGCAATCGGCTTGCCGTCCAGCCGCAGCGCCAGCCGTTCCAGCCGTCCGCGCGCGGCGGCTCCGGCCACGGCGAAGGTGAACAGTTCGGAGGTGGCGGGATCGTTGTCGAGCGCGGACCCGGCCTTGCCCTTCCACCCGCGCGATTCCAGCGCCAGGAACTCGCGCGTCCACTTGGCCACGTCGGTATAGTCGCACAGGCGTTCGACGGTCAGATTGCCGTGTTCGGCCAGGCGGCGGTGCTGGCGGCGCAGCTCCTTGCGCTTCTTCTGCGGCAGCGCGGCCTGCCAGTATTGCTGGGTGGTGACGCCGCTGGCGAGCATGGCCCGCTCGCTGCGCTGGACGGTGGCTGCGGGGCGCGCCTGTTCGGCCAGCACATCCGCCAGCGCCTGGTGCATGGGGCCTTGCGCGGGCAGTCCGGCCAGGTGGAGGAACAGCCCCAGTCCGCCCGCCTGGTCGCAATGGTGCAGCAGCCCGTGCCAGAACGCGCGTTCGTGGCCGCGCGCCACCAAGGGCAGGCCCAGGAAGCAGTTGGCGTGGACCCAGTTGCGCCAGTGCGGGATGGGGTAGCCGTAATAGTTGCGACTGCGCTGGATCGGCAGCACGCCTTCCAGCCGTCCGTCCACCTCCAGCGCCAGGATGTGCAGGTCGCGGGTATCCTTGGCCAACGCGCGCAAGGACGGCAGCAGATACCAGCTTTCGTAGAAGGGGTTGGGTTCGCTGGCGCGCTCGGCCAGGGCATCCCAGGCGACGATGCGATCGCGCCGGTCGAAGTCGCGCCAGTCGAGCAGGCGCATCGCCGCTGCGGGTGCCACCGCCCGGCGCACGAGCGGCACCGGGCGGGGTAGGGTACCTAGACGGGAGAGGGGGGCATCATGCGCCAATGAAAAGGGTTAACCTCGTATCCGGACGGCCCACCTCGGACCGGGGCTAAGCCTAGGTGATTCCCCGACAAGGAAGCTTTAAGCCGAAAGGTAAAGAAAACCCTCCCCGGCGCGGGCCAGGGAGGGTTCGTATTAACCCTGAAAGGGGTTGAACGAGGTTATTAGGCGGCGGCCAGCGCCGCCAGCAGCAGCAGGGCCACGATG
>JAGREI010000367.1 GCA_020446625.1 Erythrobacter sp. | reverse complement strand
TGCGCCACCGGCCACCCCAGCTTCGTGATGAGCTGTTCCTTCACCAACCAGGTGATGGCGCAGATGGAACTGTGGTCGAACGCCAAGGGCTACGAGAACGACGTCTATGTCCTGCCCAAGAAGCTGGACGAAAAGGTCGCATCGCTGCACCTCGAGAAGCTGGGCGTGAAGCTGACCAAGCTCAGCCAGGAACAGGCAAACTACATCGGCGTGCCGGTGGAAGGCCCGTTCAAGCCGGAACACTATCGGTATTGATCTCTTGGCAATCCCCTCCTGCTTGCGGGAGGGGATTTCCCGCTTCCGCCATTGCAACTGTGCCTCTGCCCGCATAGCTGCATAGGCGATGGAATTATCCCCTACCGCCATGGCCTTGCTGGGCCTGTTGCTGGCCGCCTGGACTTTCGGCGCGGTGTGGCTGGTGGTGGGTTCCCTGCAACGCGCGCGAGCGGCGCGGGCGGCGCGCAATACCGTGCGGCGGCTGTCGCGCATGATCGACGATGCGCCCGCCATTCCGCTGCTGGTGAAGCCCGACGGCAAGATCGAAGGGCCGGATCGGCTGGGCAAGTGGCTGGGCCTGCCCGGCCTGCCGCCTTTCCTCAACGATCTGGCGGGCAAGGATGGCGGCCTGACCGCCGATGACCTGCGCGACCTGACCGAAGCCGTCCAGCGCACGCAGAAGACGGCGGCCGCCTTCAGCATGGTCGTCACCCCGCGCGGATCGACCCGCAGCCTGGCCCTGCGCGGGCAACTGGCCGATCCGCTGATCGCCACCGGCGGCGCGGCGCTGGTGTGGTGGTTCGACTTTTCCGAAAGCCAGGGCGAACTGTCGCGGCTGCGGGCAGAAACCGCTCATGCGCGCAGGGACTTCGCCGCGCTGGTGGGGCTGATCGAGGCCGCGCCGATGCCGATGTGGTTCCGCGGGCCGGAGATGGACCTGCGGCTGGTCAACAGCGCCTATGTCGCCGCGGTGGGGGCCGAAAGCGCCGCCAAGGTGGTGGAACAGCAGATCGAGCTGGTGGAATCGGTGGATGGCCTGTCTGCCGCGCAGGTGGCGGGCCAGGCGCACAGCCGCGATACCCCGGTCGAACGCATCGTGCAGGCCACCGTGGGCAACCAGCGCCGCGCCTTGCGCGTGGCCGACCTGCCGCTGGGCGCGGAAGGGGTGGCCGGTTACGCCTTCGACATCGAGGAGATGGAGGAGCAGACGCGCACCTTCCGCGCCTTCCTGTCGGCGCAGCGATCCATGCTGGATCAGCTATCGGTGGGCGTGGCGCAGTTCGACTACAAGCGGCGGCTGGCCTTCGCCAACCAGCCGTTCCGCCGCACCTTCGACTTGCCGCGATCGGCCAGCATCGATTTTCCCGACTTCAACCGCTTCCTCGACATGGCGCGCGACAAGGGCCGCCTGCCCGAAGTGCGCGATTTCCCCGCCTGGCGCGCCGAACTGTCGGGCTGGTTCAACGGCGACGAGCCGGTGGAGGATGCCTGGACCCTGTCCGACGGCACGCACCTGCGCATGATCGCGCAGCCCATGCCCGATGGCGGGCTGGTGCTGGTGGCAGAGGACCGGTCCGAGCAACTGGCGCTGTCGGCCACGCGCGACACCCTGCTGCGCACCCGCACGGCCACCTTCGATTCGCTGTTCGAATCGCTGGCCGTCTTCGCGCCTGACGGGCGGATGCAGCTGTGGAACCGCAGCTTCCCGGCAATCTGGGGCCTGCCCGAGGAATTCTTCGACGAACACCCGCATGTCGACCGGCTGCTGGATCGCATCTCCAACCGCCTGGCGCGGCCCGCCCAGCGCAAGGCGATTGGCGAAGTGGTGCGCGCCGCCACGCTCGACCGGCAGCAGCAGGGCGGGCGCGTGGTGCTTTCCGACGGCCGTACGCTCGAATTCGCCGGGGTGCCGCTGCCCGATGGCAATGGCCTGCTGACGGTGATCGACGTCACCGATTCGACCAAGGCCGAAGAGGCGCTGCGCGAGCGTGCCAGCGCGCTGGAAGAGGCGGACGCGGTGAAGACCCGCTTCCTCGCCAACATGA
>JAGREI010000040.1 GCA_020446625.1 Erythrobacter sp. | reverse complement strand
GGGTGCGAGATGATCGCGAAGGTGCGGCGATTGGATGTCATTATTCTGCCAGTGGTTCAAGTGTGTGGATTTCCAGCACGAAACCCCAAACCTCGTTTTCTCCCAGACGTCCGGTTGCCACGGCATTCCAGCCTTGTGGACGACGGTCAGCTGAAAAGAAACGGTCGAAAAGGCCCTCGATGATCGCTTGCGAGCTGATATCGTCGGACGGCAACAACATCAGCCCCTGATCACTGCAATTCGCGCCAGCAATCGACGTGCCGTGGTGCGCCCAAGTCGTGACCTGGCCCGTGAATCCGACCAGTTGCCCGACAAACCGTTCGGGTTGGGCAACAAGCTCACAAATGTCGGCGGCGACATAGGTGTCAACGCGTTCGTCCGCCTCGCTGGGTTGGGACAGGCCAACAGCGCAGATTCCCAACACCGTAAGAAGCAGCTTGCCGGTACGGCTCGTCTTGCCCGCGTCGGGGTGCGAGATGATGGCGAAGGTACGGCGATTGGACATGGGCCGCGCGCCTAACGCTCTAGAACGGTGATGGCCATGGGAAAGTGACGTGTCGCACCCGGTGCCAGCATGAAGATGCCGCGCTTTTGCGCAATGTCGCCAGCGAACCCGGCATCGTCAGCCAGTCCGGCCCATGGCTCGATGCAGATGAAGCTGGCGCCGGGCTTCTGCCAGACACCCAGGTAAGGCAGGTTCTCGAACTCGATCTTCAGCGCCGGTCCCTGCGGCGAGCGATAGACAAGGCTGCGGCTTTGCAGCTTGTCCCAGATGATCGCGTCGCCCTCGAAAAGGTCAGGCGACAAGGCCAGGCTGCGTCCGTCCAGCGGCGTTGGCTCGCTGAAGGCGACCAGCCCATCGGCATCCAGCCGCCGCACATCGGCCGGTTCATCCTGGGCAAATTCGATGGTGTGCTGCAACTTCTCGCCCCCGCCGGGCAATGGCCAGGCGAAGGCCGGATGATAGCCGAAACCGGCAGGCATGGGTTCATCGCCGCGATTGGTGATCGCCGCGCCGATCACGAGGCGGGAACCGCTGATCGCAAAGGCCAGGCTCAGCTTGAAGCCGAAGGGATAGCTGGCGCGGGTTTCGGCATTGTCCGCAAGGGTGAAGACTGCGCTGTCCGTGCCGTGCCGGTAGCAGGCGAACTCGCTCCGGCGGGCAAAGCCGTGGCGGGGAAGCTGGTATTCACGCCCCTGGTGGCGATAGGTGCCGCCATTCAATCCGCCGACAATCGGGAACAGGATCGGCGCGCGGCCCGACCAGAAGGCCGGATCGCCATCGGTCATGTATTCGCGGCCCGCGCTGTCGGTGAGCGATTGCAACTCCGCACCCAGCGTCGAGATCGTGGCGGTCAGGTCGCCATTGGTGATGACGACCTGCTCGCTCATCCGCGCAATTCCGCCCCCAGCTTGGCGGCGGCCGCCACCACGGCATCGGAAATCGCCTTGAGGTCGGCCTCCTTGTAGCTGGCCTCGCCCGGTTGCAGCGTCACCTCCACGGCGAGCGACTTCTTGCCTTCAGGCACGCCCTGTCCGGCGAACACATCGAACACGCGGGCATCGACGATGTTGGCCTTGTCCGCGCCCTTCACCGCGCGCAGCAGGTCGCCCGCTGCCAGATCAGTCGGGACGAGGAAGGCGAAATCGCGCTCCACCGCTTGCAGCGCGGGCGGGGCATAGGCGGGCTTGGCGAAGCCTTGCTTGCCCTTCTTCGCCGGGATCGCGTCGAGGTAGACTTCCACCGCCACCACCGGCCCGTCGATATCGAAAGCCGCCAGCGTCGCCGGGTGCAGCGCGCCGAAGCGGGCAAGCACCACCTTCGGCCCGAGCCGCAGCGTGGCGGACTGGCCAGGGTGGAACTGCGGCCCCGCATCCCCCATCACCATCAGGTTGCCGACTGGTGCGCCAGCATCGGCCAGCAGCGCTTCGGCCTCGGCCTTGGCGTCGAAGGCATCGAACTTCACCGCCTTGCCCCCAAAGATCCTCTGGTCCCAGCCGCGCGGAGTCTTGTCGCCCGCCAGCAGCACGGCCAGCGTCGGGCGCTCGTCGCTCGATCCGTCAGCCGCGCGCAGGTAGCGGCGACCGATCTCGAACAGCCGCGCCGAAGACGCGCCACGGTCGGCGTTGCGCTTGGCGGCGGACAGCAGGCCGGGGATAAGCGAGGGACGCATGGCCTTCATGTCCTCGCTGATCGGATTGTCGAGCACCCACAAGGGCTGGCCGTCCGCAAAGTGTTCGGCTTCAGCCGTGGGGAGGAAGGACCAGGTCACCGCCTCGTTCAGCCCGCGCGCCGCAGCCGCCCGGCGCACCCGGCGTTCGAGCGCCTGGATCGGGGTGGCCGTGGGGCGGGCAACGCCGTCAGCGCGCGGCAAGGCCACCGAAGCGACGTTATCGAGCCCGTGGATGCGCACCACTTCCTCGACCAGGTCAGCCGGGCCTTCGATATCGTGGCGGCGCGGCGGGCTGAGCACCTGCCAGCCTGCCTGCACCTTGAAATCGAGGCTTTCGAGAATGCGCTTCTGCTCGGCTTCGGGCACCTCCACGCCGCCCAGCTTCGCGGTCAGCGCGGGATCGAAGTCGATCAGCTTCCACAGCCCCGGTGCCTGCCCCGCGCGCACCATTTCGCTCGCTTCGCCGCCGCAGATGCGCTGGATCAGGTCAGTCAGGCCATCCAGCCCCTGTTCCAGCCATGCCGGATCGACGCCGCGTTCGAACCGGGTGCGGGCGTCGGTGGCCAGGCCCAGCTTGCGCCCGGTCACGCCGATGCGCTCAGGGTCGAAGTAGGCGATCTCCAGCAGCACATCGGTCGTCTCCGGCTGCACCGAAGAATGCTCTCCGCCCATGATCCCGGCGATATCGTGCACGCCTGCCTGGTCCGCGATCACCGTCATCGAACTGTCGAGCGTATAGGTCTTGCCGTTCAGCGCCTCGACCTGTTCGCCGTCCACGGCGCGGCGGGCGACCACCGGGCCGGTCAGCTTGGCCAGGTCATAGACGTGCGCCGGACGCCCGAATGCCAGCATCATGTAGTTGGTTATGTCGACCAGCGCCGAGATCGGCCGCTGGCCCGCCGCGATCAGCCGCTGCTGCATCCATTCAGGGCTGGCGCCGTTGCTGACGCCGCGCACCACGCGGCCATAGAAGGCGGGGCAGCCTTCCACGTCCTGCGTGTCGATGGCGATCGGGCAGGGGAACATCTCGTCAATGTCGTGCTCGCGCAGCGGCTTGAGCGTGCCGAGCCCCGCCGCCGCCAGATCGCGGGCAATACCGTAGACGCCCATGCAATCGGGCCGGTTGGGGGTGATCGCCACGTCGAACACCGGCGAGGCATTGTGGTACTGGGCAAAGGCCATGCCCACCGGGGCATCGGCGGGGAGTTCGATGATCCCGTCGTGATCGTCGCCCAGCTCCAACTCGCGGGTGGAGCACATCATGCCGTTCGATTCCTGCCCGCGGATGGCGCTCTTGCGCAGCACCATGCCGTTCGCCGGAACCACCGCACCCGCCGTGCCGAGCACGCCCTTCATCCCCGCCCGCGCGTTGGACGCACCGCAGACGACCTGCAAGGGATCGCCCTCGCCGGTATCGACGGTGAGCACCTGCAACTTGTCGGCATCGG
>JAGREI010000039.1 GCA_020446625.1 Erythrobacter sp. | reverse complement strand
CGCCCGATTGCAGCCGCACGATCAGCGCCTGGATTTCCACCAGCACCGGGCGCGTGCCTTCCAGCGCGGGGAATACCGCCGCGCCCGCGATCGGTTGTTCGCGCCCGGACAGGAACAGGGTGGACGGGTTGCTCACCTCGTCCAGCCCGTGGCCCTCCATCGCGAAGACCCCGATCTCGTCCACCGCGCCGAAGCGGTTCTTCAGGCACCTGAGGATGCGATACTGGTGGCTACGTTCGCCCTCGAAGCTCATCACCGTGTCAACCATGTGTTCCAGTACGCGCGGCCCGGCGATGTTGCCGTCCTTGGTGACATGGCCCACCAACACCAGCGTGGTACCTCTCTCCTTGGCGAAGCGGATCAGTTCGAAGGCGCTGGCGCGCACCTGGCTGACCGTACCCGGCGCGCCTTCGATCATGTCGGAATGCATCGTCTGGATCGAATCGACCACCAGCAAGGCGGGCGGCTCCCCCTGCCCCAGTGTGGTCAGAATATCGCGCACCGAAGTCGCCGCCGCCAGCCGCAGCGGAGCCTGCGACAGCCCCAGCCGCGCCGCGCGCAGCCGCACCTGCCCGGTCGCCTCTTCCCCGCTGACATAGACCGCCGAACCGCCCGCCTGGGCGATCTTGGCGGCGGCCTGCAACAGCAGGGTGGACTTGCCGATCCCCGGTTCGCCGCCCATCAGAATCGCTGCGCCCGGCACCATGCCGCCGCCCAGCGCCCGGTCAAACTCGGCAATCCCGGTGGAGCGACGCGTGAGCGGCGCGGTGGGTGCATCCAGCGTCTCGAACACCAGCGCCCGGCCCCCGCTGGACAGATCGTGCGCGGCGGCAAACTTCGTTTCCGGCGCTTCCTCCACCAGCGTGTTCCATTCCTGGCAATCGGCGCATTGCCCCTGCCAGCGGCTGGCGACAGAGCCGCATTCGGTGCAGACATACTTCTTGCGCGGCTTGGCCATGGCTTCCTGCTAAACGGAACATTTGTGGAACGCAAGAGGTAGCCGAACGGCTTTGCATAAGCCCTGGCATCTGCCATCATCGCCGCGGGATGAGGCACAAGGAACTCCGCATCGCACTGGTCTGCTATGGCGGGGTAAGCCTGGCGGTCTACATGCATGGGGTGACGAAAGAGCTGTGGAAGCTCGCCCGCGCCAGCCGCGCCCACCACACGCCCGACGAACTGCACGAAACGGGGTCCGAGGCGGTCTACCAGCAGATGCTGGACCGGATCGAGGAAGAGCATGGCCTGCGGTTGCGCGTGCTGCCCGATATCGTCACCGGCGCCAGCGCGGGCGGGATCAACGCGGTGTTCCTGGCACAGGCGATCCATTCGGGCTTCAGCCTGGAACCGCTGACCGAACTGTGGCTGGATAATGCCGATGTGGAGACGCTGGTGGACCCGGAGGCGCGGCCTTGGTCGGCGCTGCTCGCCCGCGTCTACATGCGGCCCTTCGTCTGGTATCTCACCCGCGCGCCCGGCAATACCGTGACCGAAACCGTCGCGGTGGAGACGCGCAAGGAAGTGCGGCGCAAGATTTCTGGCCTGGTGCGCGGGCGCTGGTTCGAACCACCCTTCTCCGGCCCCGGTTTCACTCGCCTGCTGCATAACGCGCTGCTGGCCATGGCCGATACGCCTGCGGGCAAGCCGCTGCTGCCGCCGGGCCATCCGCTCGACTTGCTGGTGACCGCCACCGATTTTCGCGGGCGGATGGAAACGCTGCGGCTGAACAGCCCGGCGCAGGTGGACGAGCCTGAGCACCGGATGCCGATCGGCTTTCGCGCGTCGACGCCCGAACATGGCGGGCATGACCTGGCCGCGCTGTGCGAACTGACGCTGGCGGCGCGCGCCACGGCCAGCTTTCCCGGCGCCTTCCCGCCGTTGCCGCTGTCCGAGATCGACGACCTTTGCGACGGGCACTGGCCCCACCGCGAGGCATTCCTGCACCGCGTAATGCCCAGCCATGTCGAGCGCGGCACCACCCAGCACGTGGCGCTGGTGGATGGATCGGTGCTGGTGAACGCACCCTTCGCCGGGGCCATGGCGGGCCTTGGCGTGCGCCCGGCCCAGCGCGAGGTGGACCGGCGCTTTGTCTATATCGACCCCTCCCCCCGGCAATCGCGTCCGGAGGCTGACGAGGCGGTTAAGCCGGTGGGGTTCTTTGCCGCCATCCTGGGTTCGTTGTCGGGCATTCCGCGCGAACAGCCGATCCGCGACAACCTGGAAACGCTGGCGGCGCAATCGCGCGAGGCCGAACGCCTGCGGCGCATGGTCGCCGCGCTGAGGCCCGAGGTGGAGGCAGCGGTGGACAAGCTGTTCGGGCGCACGCTGTTCCTCGACCGGCCCAACGTGAAGCGACTGGCGGCCTGGCGCGCCAAGGCCCAGCAGGCCGCCGCCGAGCAGGCGGGCTTTGCCTTCCATTCCTATGCCCAGGTAAAGCTTGGCGGGATCGTCGACCGGCTGGCCGAACTGGCGCGCGCGGCAGGTGGAAGTGAAATGCCGCCGGTGGTGCAGATCGCCGGTCGCCTGCGGCAGGAGCTTGAGGCGCGTGATCTCGCCAGTCTGGCCAGCAACCGGGGCGGTGCAAGTGAGGCCGCAATCGCCTTCTTCCGCGATCATGACCTGGCCTATCGCATCCGCCGCCTGCGGCTGCTGGCGCGGCGATTGTCGCGCGACTGGGAGCTGGACCCGGCGATCCCCGACGACGGTTTGCAGGACGCGCGCGATGCCGTTTACAACGCGCTGGCGCTCTATTTCGCCAAAGAAGACCTTGGCCAGCTGGGGCCGGATATCAGCACAGCGGCGGTGCATGTAATGCGCGATCCGGGCCAGTTTCTCGACGTGCTGGCGCAGAAGCGCGCTCTGCGTGCGGCAGACGAGCAGGCCGAACAGATCCTGGCCGATGCGCTTGAACAAATGCCGCGCGAGCTGCGGCGGCGCGTGCTGATGGCCTATCTGGGCTTTCCCTACTTCGATGCCGCCACCCTGCCATTGGTGCGCAACGAGGGCCTGACCGAGTTCGACCCGGTGAAGGTCGACCGCATCAGCCCGGAAGACGCCGGCGCGATCCGCCCCGGCGGCACGGCGGCGACCCTGCGCGGCACCGAGTTCTTCAACTTCGGTGCCTTCTTCAGCCGCGCCTATCGCGAGAACGATTACCTGTGGGGCCGCTTCCACGGCGCCGAACGGATGATCGACCTGGTGGCATCCACCGTGCCGGGCGGGTTCGACGAGGCCGACCTGCTGGCCTTCCAGCGCGACGCCTTCCTGGCGATCTGCGACGAGGAAATGGCGCGCGGGGCCTGCAACGAAGGGCTGGTCGCGCGCCTGCGGGCGGAAATCGTGGCGAAGCTGGGGGCGGACTAGTCCAGGCTTCTCCAGGGTTGCCATCGGCCCAAGGGGCCGCAAGGGCGACTGCCCGCCCGCAGGTGCCCCGCAGCGAAGCGGAGGGATCAGCACCGAGGACGCACCCGCGGAGGCGGGT
>JAGREI010000366.1 GCA_020446625.1 Erythrobacter sp. | reverse complement strand
CAACATCCGCTGGATCGACGCCGAACTGTTCGAACAGGACGACGCCGAAATCGCTGCCGCGCTGGAACCGATGCACGCAATCCTGGTGCCGGGCGGCTTCGGCACGCGCGGTTCGGAAGGCAAGATCGCCAGCGTGCGCTTTGCGCGCGAACGCAATGTCCCCTTCCTGGGCATCTGCCTGGGGATGCAGATGGCCTGCATCGAGGGCGCGCGGAACACCGCCGGGATCGCCAATGCCAGCTCCACCGAATTCGGAGAGACGCCCGAACCGGTGGTGGGCATCATCACCGAGTGGATGAGCAAGGAAGGTTTACAGCAACGCTCTGCCGATACCGACCTGGGCGGCACCATGCGGCTGGGCGCTTACGAGGCGAAGTTGGCAGGCAACAGCCACGTATCGCGGCTTTATGGTGGGGCGACCTCGATTTCGGAACGCCACCGCCACCGCTACGAGGTCAATTCGGCCTATATGCCCGCGCTCGAAGCGGGCGGGCTGATCTTCTCGGGCATGTCGCCCGACGGGCTGCTGCCCGAGATTGTCGAGCGGCCCGATCACCCGTGGTTCGTGGGCGTGCAGTTCCATCCAGAGCTGAAGAGCCGCCCGTTCGATCCGCACCCGCTGTTCAGCGGCTTCATCGCCGCCGCGCTAGAGCAGTCGCGGCTGGTGTAATCGTGCCTAACAGGTGCGGTTAATGCAGCCCTTGCAATTGCCGAGAAACTTGTTGCCAAGCCCCCGATTACGCGCGTAACCACAGCGCCGAGGGCTAGGGAAGGCTCGCGGGTTGGGGGATCCGCACCTCGGACGAACACTTCACACGCCCACAAGTTTCAGACCGGCCCCGCGTGGCCAACAGGGACGTTGTCACGCGCCGTCGGATCGGTCTTGCTCAGTTGGGATCGGCTGTCTCTTGCGACCCGGACAGCCAATGCCACGAGCGAGTCGGCGCAATAGCGTCGAGGGGGCGGGGCTTTAGCGGGCCCCGCCTCCGATACGTTTCACTGACAGGAAGGATGGGGTGGCGATCAGGCCGCGTTGGCTTCGCCATCATCCTTGGAATGCACCACTTCCAGCGTGGTGCCGCCGATGGCGATCTTCTTCGGCTTCATCGCTTCGGGCACTTCGCGCACCAGGTCGACCACCAGCAGGCCATCGGCCAGGTCGGCATTGTCAACGCGCACATAGTCGGCCAGTTCGAAGCGGCGCTCGAACCCGCGGTTGGCGATGCCGACGTGCAGCATCTCGCCCTCGGTCACTTCGTCGCGCTTGCTGCCCTTCACGGTGAGCAGGTTCTGCTGCGCGGTAATGTCGAGGTCAGCCGGGCGGAAACCGGCCACGGCAATGGTGATGCGATAGGCATCGGCGCCGCGCCGTTCGATGTTGAAGGGGGGATAGTTGTCGCCGGCGTTGCGGGCGTTGTTTTCCAGCAGGTCGAACAGGCGATCGAAACCCACGGTGGAACGGCGATAGGGGGTGAAATCGGTACGGTTCATTGCAACAAATCCTCTTTTGAGCAATTTGACAGGTACGCGGACCCGAAAGCGGCATCCGCACAACAACAGATAGGTCAGCCCTGCACGGTTTCAAGAACCCGTGCGCAACCCTGAAGCGAGGTCAGTCGTGAGCACCCCGAAGGTCGAGATCTACACAAAGATGTTTTGCGGATACTGCACGCGCGCCAAGCACTTGCTCGATTCCAAGGGCGTCGAATACGAGGAATATGACATCACCATGGGAGGCCCCAGGCGCGCCGAGATGATGGAACGCAAGCCCGATGCCATGACCGTGCCGCAGGTGTTCATCGACGGGGTGGGCGTGGGCGGATCGGACGATCTCGCCGCGCTGGAACGGGCGGGCAAGCTCGACGCGATGCTGGGGCTGTAGGATCGCACGATGCCGCGCATTGCCCTGTTGCAGATGACATCCGGCGTCGATCCGGCGGCCAATGCACGCGAGATCTGCCAGGCGGCGGAACGGGCGGCAGGGGAGGGGGCGAGCATGCTCTTCACTCCCGAAATGGCGGGCCTGATCGACCGCAATCGCCAGCGCGCGGCGGCCAGCATCGTTGCCGAGGCCGACAATCCGCAGGTGGACCAGGTAGCCAGGGCCGCCGCCGACAACGGTGTGTGGATCGCCTACGGCCTGCCCGTGGCGCGTGAAGACGGGCGCTGGGCCAACCGCACGCTGGTGTTCGACCCCGCCGGGCAGATCGCCGCGCGCTATGACAAGATCCACATGTTCGACGT
>JAGREI010000365.1 GCA_020446625.1 Erythrobacter sp. | reverse complement strand
AAGGACGACACGCCCGGCTGCACCACCGAGAACAAGGATTTCACCGCGCTGAAGGGCGAGTTCGACGCCGCAGGCGTGGCCTTGCTGGGCGTCAGTAAGGATCCGGTGAAGCGCCACGAGAAATTCATCGCCAAGCATTCGCTCACCGCGCCGCTGGCGTCCGATCCCGAAACCGGCGGGCTGGCCGATGCGCTGGGCATCTGGGTGGAAAAGAGCATGTACGGGCGCACCTACATGGGCATGGAACGCACCACCTACCTGGTCGATGCCGAAGGCCGCATTGCGCGCGTCTGGCGCAAGGTGAAGGTGAAGGGCCACGCCGAGGAAGTGCTGGCTGCCGCCAAGGCGCTGTGACGCCTGATCTCTCGCAAGCGATCCGCGCAGCGCTGCTGACCGGCGACAAGCGCGGCAAGGTAAAGGCGACCCGCGCGCTGGTGCGCGACTGGCGGCGCGGCGCGCTGGCGACCGGGTTCACCGCCCGGATGCCCGATGCGCCATGCTGGCCCGCTGCCGTGCAGGTGCTGCCGCCGGGCCAGATGCCCAAGCGCGGCAAGGGCGGATCGGACAAGAACCGGGTCGCCCTGTGGCACAGCATCGCGCACATCGAATTCGTCGCCATCGACCTCGCGCTCGACATTGTCGGGCGCTTCGGCGGGGAGATGGGGCAGGCCTTTATCGCGGACTTCCTCGCCGTGGCGGCGGAAGAGGCCATGCATTTCGCGCTGATCGAACGCCACCTTGCCAGCATGGGCGCGGGCTATGGCGACCTGCCGGTGCACGACGGGCTGTGGCAGTCGGCTGCCGAGACCGTGCACGACCCAGGCGCGCGGCTGGCCGTGGTGCCGATGGTGCTGGAAGCGCGGGGGCTCGACGTGACCCCGGCCATGCTCGACCGGGTGCGCGCGCAGGGCGACTTGCGCGGTGCGCGCATCCTCCAACGAATCCTTGACGATGAAATCCGCCACGTCGCAGCGGGCGCAAGACATTTCGAAAGCTACTGCCGGGATCGCGGGCTGGAGGCGGATTCGCACTGGAAAATGCTGGTCGCGCGCCACTTTCACGGCACGCTCAGGCCACCGTTCAACGACTCAGCGCGCCTTGCAGCCGGTTTGTCGCGCGAACTCTACGCCGGTGTTGCCTAGTTAACCTTTTCCCTCATACCTCAAACTCAAGAGACGGCGGGGGGTTCCGACCATCTCTCAAAAACACGGTGAACCGGTCGTTCGGGTCGCTCGCCAGTACTGACGAAATCGCCACTTTCGGGTGGCGGACGAGAAATAAAGGGATCGTATGCTCGTCAAGATCGCCAGCATTATTGCCATGGGTACCCTGGTGCTCGCCACTCCGGCCATGGCGGATGAGACGCCCACCGGCGCTATCGACACCAGCAACGTGGCCTCCGTCCCCGGCGTTAACGATGCCGAATTCAGCGAATTGTTCGCCAACTGGGAAGACCTGGAGCAGGACGGCGCCCGCGTTACCGCCAGCGGCACCATTGCTCCGGCTCCGCGCCTTGGCGTTTCGGTGCCGTCGCGGATGCCGGTTGAAGGCGTCACGCTCACCAGCAGCTATGGCATGCGCAACCACCCGGTGCTCGGCGGTCGCCGCCAGCACAACGGCGTGGACCTTGCCGCCCCCACCGGCACCCCGGTCTATGCCACCGCCGATGGCTTGGTGCAGCGCGCCGAATGGTTCAGCAGCTACGGCAACTACATCCAGATCGCCCACGGCAACGATATCGAAACCCGCTATGCCCACCTGTCGGGCTATGCCGTCCACGCGGGCCAGGAAGTCCACCGTGGCGACCTGATCGGCTACGTCGGCACCACTGGCCGCTCCACCGGCCCGCACCTGCACTACGAAGTGCGCGTGGCGGATCAGCCGGTGAACCCGCTGCCCTATATGGTCGCCAGCATGGAAACCAGCGACGACGCCAGCCTGGGTCGCGGCGGCCCGGAATAAACAGCTTCCCTTGGACGGGATCGCGAAGAGGCGGGCCGCAAGGTCCGCCTTTTTCTATTGGGCCGGGTGTCTATTCGGCCAGTAGCCGCTTGGCCATGGCGCGCACTTCGGCGCCCATGTCCTCGCGTTCCAGCGCCAGCGCCAGGGTCGCCTCGACATAGCCGGTCTTGCTGCCGCAATCGAAGCGGCGGCCGTCGAAAGTGACGGCGTGGAACGGCTGGCTGCCGATCATCTGCGCCATGGCGTCGGTCAGCTGGATTTCGCCGCCTGCGCCCTTCTCCTGGTTCTCCAGCGTGCGCATGACCTCGGGCTGGAGGATGTAGCGGCCGGAAATGATCTTGTTCGACGGAGCCTGGTCAACCGGCGGCTTTTCCACCAGCCCGCGCACCTCGGTTAGTGCGCCCCCAAACCCGTTCAGTACCTCACCCGGATCGATCACGCCGTAGCTGGATACGTCCTCGCGCGGCACTTCGAGCACCGAGATGAGGTTGCCGCCCACTTCCTCGTAGGCACGTACCATCTGCGCCATGCAGCCGGTGCCGCCCTTGTGCGCCACCATCATCTCGTCGGGCAGGAGGATGGCGAAGGGCTCGTCCCCCACGATCGCGCGGGCGCACCAGATCGCATGGCCCAGGCCCAGCGGCACCTGCTGGCGCACGGTGATGATGTCGCCAGGGGTGAAACGGCTCGAATCGAGCACGTCCAGCTTCTTGCCGCGCTCGCTCATCGTCGCTTCTAGCTCGTAGGCGACGTCGAAATGCTCGACGATGGCGGTCTTGCCGCGCCCGGTGACGAAGATCATCTGCTCGATCCCCGCCTCGCGCGCCTCGTCCACCGCGTACTGGATCAGCGGCCGGTCGACGATCGGCAGCAGCTCCTTGGGGATGGCCTTGGTCGCGGGCAGGAAGCGGGTGCCGAGGCCGGCGACGGGGAAGACCGCCTTGCGGATCGGCTTGCGGCGGGTGGAGGTGTCGTCGCTCATCCGCGCCTTGTGCAGAGCGCCAGCCCTGCGGTCAATGGCACCTGTCATGCAACGGAAACATGCCGCGCCCCGGACCTTGCAGGCGCTTCGTGCGTTGGTGGTTCATGCCAAGGAAGACAACCATGTTCGCCGGGCTTGCAGCCCTTGTTGCCGGTGCCGCCGGGTTTGTCGGTTACCGCCACTTCGCCCGGCGCAAGGTCGGGAGGCACGCCGCCTTTGCCGACGGGCAGGCGGGCGGCGACAATTTCGCGCAGGTGCGCGACGCCGGCCCGTCCGCCACGGCCACCGGCCGGAAGGATACCTGGGACATGATCGACGAGGCGAGCGACGAGAGTTTTCCCGCCAGCGATCCGCCAGCCACCTACTGACCCGCGCGCGCCTGTAGGTCTGCTGCCAGCCACAGCCGTACCGCCGTGGCGAGGCCGGGCGCGTGGGGCGCACGGATACGCTCCGCATCGATCCGCGCTACCAGCGCGTTCACCGGCGTGCCTTCGCGTGTGGCGGCGGCCAGCAGCATGTCCCAGAACAGCGGTTCGAGGCTGATCGAGGTCTTGTGTCCGGCGATCTCCACCGAACGCTTGACCGGCGGATGGTAGATCGGGGGATGGTAGATTTCCTGCATCGCCGCCAGCCTAGGCGCGCGCCCGCCTGCGCCCTACGATTTTTTTGGGGTGGCTGGCGAATGCGGCCAACCATATTGTCGCGTCCATGGCGGAAGGCTTCCAATCACTGACCGACAAGGAAAAGGAGACGCTGCGGCTGATCCTGCACGGGCACGATGCCAAGTCGATGGCGGGCAAGCTCGCGCTGTCGGTGCACACGGTCAATGAACGGCTGCGCAATGCGCGGCGCAAGCTGGGCGTCACCAGCAGCAAGGAAGCCGCGCGCGTCCTGTTCGAGGAGGAGGGCGAGACCCCTCATTTTCCTGGCCACAAGCTTTTGGGGGAAGCCGGTGACGGGCAACTGGCGGCAACCAGGGGTTCGCCGGGGGTGCGGATTGGCCGCATTCCGCTGATCGGAGGACTCCTGATGACTTTCCTGCTTGCCCTGCTCGCCCTGTCGCCATCCCTGCCGCTGGTGGCCCCTGCCCAGATCGACACCCGCAGCGAACAGGTGGCGACAGCCGATGCCGAGCTGGAGGCGGCTGCGCGCGACTGGCTGGCCCTGGTCGATGCGGGACAGTGGCGTGCCAGCTACGATGCCACCGGCACGGCCTTTCGCGAACTCAATACGGCGCAGGTCTGGGAAGACGCCTCGCTCCAGGCGCGCGTGCCGCTGGGCGCGGTCACCAGCCGGGAAGCGACCAATTTCGAATGGGTCCCGACCCCGCCTGCCGGCCATGCGATCGTGCGCTTCCGCACCAGCTTCGCCAATCGGCCCGACACGGTCGAGACGATTTCGCTCGCCCGCGAGGACGGCCAGCTGCGGGTGGTCGGCTACATCATCGGCTGAACAGCGAGGGGCGGGCGCAATGCCCGCCCGCTTGCCTCAATACATATGCTGGCCGCCGTTGATCGACAGCGTCGAGCCGGTGATGAAGGCGCCCTGCTCGCTGGCGAGGAAGCTCACGCCGCGGGCGATTTCCTCGGCATGGCCCAGGCGGCCGACGGGGATCTTGGCGACGATCTTCTCCAGCACGGCCTCGGGCACGGCGGCGACCATGTCGGTGTCGATATAGCCCGGCGCGATGGCGTTCAC
>JAGREI010000038.1 GCA_020446625.1 Erythrobacter sp. | reverse complement strand
ACCCGCGCCAAGCCCAAGAAGCCGAGCCAGTACAAGGTGCTGATGCTCAACGACGATTATACCCCGATGGAATTCGTGGTGATGGTGCTGAAACGCTTCTTCCGCATGGACCTGGAGGAAGCGACGCGGGTGATGCTGCACGTCCACCAGCGCGGCGTGGGCGTGTGCGGAATCTTCCCCTACGAGGTTGCCGAAACCAAGGTGAACCAGGTGATGGACTGCGCCCGCGAGAACCAGCACCCGCTGCAATGCACGCTGGAGAAGGCGTGACAAGCGCATTGGGGCATGACCATTGCCCCATTTCCCGCTAAGGCCGTCTGAATCCCGCCTTTTCCCGTAGCCTGCAACGGTCCTGTGTCCCGCTTCATCACCGCCACCGACCGCTATATCCTGCGCCTCGTGCTGGTGCCGATGATCGGCATCTTCATGCTGGCGGCCAGCCTGCTGCTGCTGGAGAAGATGCTGCGGCTGTTCGAATTCGTCAGCACCGAAGGCGGCCCGATCGGCGTCGTGTTCGAAATGCTGGTGAACCTCATCCCCGAATATGCCGGCCTTGCCATCCCGCTGGGGCTGATGCTGGGCATCCTGCTGGCCTTCCGCAAGCTGGCCACTACGTCGGAACTCGACGTGATGCGCGCGGTGGGCTGGTCTTACACCCGGCTGCTGCGGGTGCCTTACCTGCTCACCTTCGCGCTGGTGGCGCTCAACTTTGCCATCGTCGGCTACATCCAGCCGCAGGCGCGTTTCGCCTATGAAGAGATGGAGTTCGAGCTGCGATCGGGCGCGCTGGGCGCCTCTATCAAGGTGGGCGAATTCAACACCATCGAGGATCGCATGGCCTTGCGGATCGAGGCCAGCCGCGATGACGGGCGGCAGCTGATGGGCATCTTCGCCCGCGTGGCCGACGACAAGGGGCAGGTGCTGTCGATCTCTGCGCGCGAAGGACGTTTCCTCGCCAACCGCGAGGATCGCAACACCATCGTGCTGCGGCTGCTCGACGGGGTGATCGTGCACGATGTGCCGGGCAGCACCCCGCGCGTGCTCAGCTTCAGCCAGCACGACCTGCCGATCGACCTGCCCGCGCTGCAACGCTTCCGCGATCGGGGCGAGGACGAGCGCGAATACGTGCTGCCCGAACTGCTGGAAATCGGCTGGAGCCCCGACAGCAGCGCCACCCAGCGCGCGGGCAGCCAGGCCAATTTCAACTACCGGATGGTGGAAGTGGTGATGATGTTCATGCTGCCGCTGCTGGCGGTGGCGCTGGCTGTGCCGCCCAAGCGTTCGACCAGCGCGCTGGGCATCTTCCTGTCGATCGTGATCGTCGTCTCCTACCACAAAATCAACCAGTACGGGGCTGAAGTGGCGCAACTGGGCCGGATCGACCCGTTCCTGGCCTTGTGGGGGCCGTTCGCGGTGCTCTTCGCGCTGATCTTCTGGATGTATTACCACGTCGCCTTCGTGCCGGGCGGGCAGGCGATCGGCTGGCTCGAATCCGCTTATTCCAAGCTGGGACGGCGGATGAAGAAGCTGCTTGGCCGCGACAAGCTGCGCGGGCTGGTGCCGGACGAGGAATTCGACGGGGCGGAGGCGCAGCCGGATGCTGCTTGATTTCTTCCCCTCGCGCACGCTGACGCTTTACCTCGGCAAGATGTTCGTGGTGCGCATCCTGGCCTGGCTGGTGATGCTGGTGCTGGTGCTGATGATGCTGGATCTGCTGGGCAAGACCGGCGATATCTTGGCCGTGCCGGGCAATGGCGATTCCGAACTGTGGCTCTATGTGTCCTTGCGCGTTCCGCAGCTGATCGCGCGGTTCCTGCCCTATTCGGTGCTGCTTGGCACCATGATCATGCTGGCCGGGCTGAACCAGAATTCCGAAGTGATCGCGATGAAGGCCGCCGGGCTTTCGGCGCACCAGATCCTGGCTCCGCTGCTGCTGATCGGCGTGGTGGTGGCAGGCGTATCCTTCGTCTTCAACGAACGCATCGTCACCCGCGCAACGGCCACGCTGAAGGCGTGGGAGGATGTCGATTACGGCACCGTGCCGACCGATCCCGACGATCGCACCAACGTTTATTTCAACGATGGCAACGACGTGCTGATGGCCGGCACCCTGAGCGGGCGGGGCGCGCAGTCGGTGCTGACCGATGTGACCTTCTACGAGCGTGACGATGCCGGGATGATCACCCGCCAGATCACCGCCCCGCGCGCCACTTACGCCAACCCCGGCTGGCAGCTGGAGCAGGCGCTCAGCTTCAACGTCGCTTCTGCGCTGACCGAACCGCTTGGCGAAGTGGTGGTGGCCCCCGGCGTGCAGCTGTCGCAGCTGGCGCTGCGCCGGGTCGACCCCGATGCCGAGCCGCTGCCGCAGCTGTCGGAAAGCATCGACGCCTTGCAAGGCGCGGGCCGCCGCACCGGCGAACTGGAAGCCAAGTGGTGGCACAAGATTTCCGGCCCGCTGGCGGCGGTGCTGATGCCCTTGCTGGGCGCGGTAGCAGGTTTCGGGCTGGCCCGATCAGGTAACCTGTTCATCCGGCTGGTGGTGGGCATGGCGCTGGGCTTTGCCTATTTCGTGGTCGACAATGCGGCCTTGGCCATGGGCAGTTTCGGCGGCTACCCGCCGCTGATCGCCGCCTGGGCGCCGTTCCTGCTGTTCCTGCTGGTGGGCGAAACGGTGCTGATCCGCACCGAGGAATAGCGGGGCTCAGGCCATCAGTTTGGCACTTTCCGTCGCCCGCAATTCAGAGTAACCCGCGCGCGGGTTCGCTGCGAACCCTTGGAGACACCTGCGATGAAGAAGACCGCGTTTGCTGCCCTGTCCGCTGCTGCCGTGCTGATGCTGAGCGCATGCGGCGGGGAAGCTGCCACCGAAGACGAAGCCACCGATGCGCCTGCCGCCGAGGAAAGCGCCCCGGCAGCCGATGCCACCGCTGCTGACGCCGCCACGGCCGATGCCGACAAGCCGGCTGACGACGTCACTGCCGAAGCCGCCCCGGCTGACAAGCCCGCCGACGAAGGCGCTGGCGAAGCCGGCGTGGAAGGCACCGACAAGTAAGCACATCGCCGCAGCGTTGCGGTTGGGGAACGGCTCCTGCCTTGCGGCGGGGGCCGTTTCCGCGTTCAGGCTCTAGGCTTGCGGCCGCCCCATGGTGCTGCGCGCGATCCGCAGGACCAGGTGGACCAGGCCGGGATGGTTGGCCTCGTCAAAGGTCGACCCCGCGCCCAGGTGCTCGCGGATGCGGCGGTGCGCCTCGTGCAGCGAGTGATAGGGGGTCGACGGGATCAGGTGGTGCAGCGCGTGGTAGCGCAGCCCCACCGGCGCCCACAGGCCGGGCAGCATTCCCGGCGGCGGCACGTTGACGCTGTCGAGGTACTGCGCGGTGACGGTCATCGTCTCGCCGTCGTTCTCCCACAGGTGCGCCACCAGGGTGCGCAGCTGGTTGAACACCGCCACGCCCGAAGTCACCGCCATGGCGATCAGCAGCGGGCGCCATGCACCATAGGCGATCACCAGGGTGACCAGCGTGATCGCCCAGATACTCGCGCCTGCTTCCAGCCACAGGAACCGGCTGCGCGTGGCGCCTGTTTCCGGCCGGCGGCGGAAATCGGGGTTGATGGCGAGCGCGGAGACGCGCTCCCAGGCGAACCTGCGCACGGGCGGAAAGATCAGGCCAAGCGGGGTCAGCAGGCCGAAGCGGATGATCAGTGCCACCGGGGCGAGCGCCGCGATCAATACGAACAGCGGCAGGCTCCACGGCTTCATCAGCGCCAGCGGCATGTATTCCGGGTCTTCCACGGTGCCATAGCGGGTGCGCGCATGGTGCAGCGTGTGGACGTTCTCGTACATGAAGCTGGGGGTGAGCATGGGAATGCCCACCAGCAGGTTCCACGCCGTGCGGAAGCCTGGCAGGGCATCGCGGTGCAGGTGGCTGATCTCGTGGATGAACAGCAGCGCACGGTACAGCGCCAGCATCGATACCACGCCCAGCGCCAGCGCCAGCCATACATTGTCGACCATGATCGCACCCGCCAGCGCAGCATAGCCGACGAAGGCGGAGCCCAGCATGTCGGGCCAGTAGATTTCGGGCCGGGCATCGTTGAGGTCGCGCGTCAGCTCCACCGCCGCGCGCAGCATGGCCTTGTCGTCCGGAATCTGCGCGTGGACGCGCCGCCGGGGAGGCGCCCCTGCGGTCTTGTCATCGTCGAGGATCTTGCTCGTCACTTCCATGGTGCAGGCTCTATAGTGCAATTCGTCGGTTTGTGCGAAGCGCGCTTTGATCCGGAACAAATGCCCCGGCAAATCGCAGGCGCTTGACATGGCCTCCATGCCTATCGAGAGCGAACCGGCAATGAACGAAAGGCCAAATGCGTGAGCGAGCAGATAGATGTCACCCCGGTTGCGGGCAAGGCCGACTTCAACGCTTTTATCGATTGCGCTTATCGACTGAATGCGAATGACCCCAACTGGGTGCCGCCGCTGAAGATGGACATGGTGGAACTGCTCACCCCCGGCAAGAACCCCTTCCACGAACATGCCAAGGTGCAGCTTTTCCTCGCTCGCCGGGGCGGCGAGGTGGTGGGCCGCATTTCGGCCCATTACGACGAACTGGCGCTCACCCAGCCGGTGGAACAGGGCATGGGGCCAGGCACCGGCAACTGGGGCCTGATGGAAGCAGAGGACGAGGCGGTGATGGCCGCGCTGATCGCGCGCGCCGAACAATGGCTGCGCGAACAGGGCATGACCCGCGTGCTGGCGCCGATCAGCCTGTCGATCTGGGAAGAACCGGGCCTGCTGACCATGGGCCACGATCATCCCCCCATGCTGATGATGGGCCACCACAATGCCGCCTACCAGGGCTGGATCGAGGCGCAGGGATACCAGACGGCGAAGAAGCTGTTCACCTTTGACCTGGATACCGTGCAGGACGGCTTTCCCGAACTGGTCAACCGCATTGTCGCCGCGGGCGAGAAATCGAGCCGCATCACGGTGCGCACGGTGGACCTGAAGCATTTCGATCAGGACGCGGCGATCTGCATCGATATCCTCAACCAGGCATGGTCGAAGAACTGGGGCTTCGTTCCCTTTACCGAGACCGAGAAAGCCTATGGCGCGAAGAAGCTGAAGCCGCTGATCCAGAAGGGCGCCAACATGCTCGCCTATGTCGACGGCGAACCGGCGGCCTTCATGCTGGCCTGGCCGGACATCAACCTGAAGCTGATCGACTATGGCGGCAAGGCCTGGCCGTTCAACGCGCTCAAGCTGCTGTGGTGGCTGCGCAATCCACAGGCGAAGAACTGGCGCGTGCCGCTGATGGGGGTGGTGCCGAAGTACCAGAATTCGCGCATGGCCAGCCAGCTGGCCTTCATGATGATCGAGTACATCCGCCGCTATGCCACGGCCAACCACGGTGCCACGCGGGCGGAGGTCGGCTGGATCCTCGAGGACAACCAGGGGATGGTGGCGATCGCGGAGGCCATCGAATCGAAGATCAACCGCGAATACCGCATCTACGAAAAGCAGCTCTAGCCCGCCTTCACGGGAACTTCCCGCGCCAGGGCAGGTTGAGATCGGGGTGCCAATGCACCGCCGAATGAGGACCAGGTGACAGCAAGCAAGGCGAAGACCGCAGCCAGGCGAAGGCGCAGCGCGCTGGGCCGCGTGCTGCTGGCGGAAGACGACGCCGTGCTGGCGCTGGCGCTGGAGGATGCCTTGCTGCGCGGCGGTGCGAGTGCCGTGGTGATCTGTTCGAGCATGGCCGCCACGGTGCGCGCGCTCGACGATGGCCAGCCCTTCGATGCCGTGGTGCTCGATGTCCACCTGGCCGATCGCGATGACGGCTGGGCCGTGGCCGAACTGATCGCGTTGCTGGGGCCGAAACGGCCGCGGATCGCCTTTTCCACCGGATCGCCGCAGGACATCCCCGAACTGGTGGCCGAAATGGGTCCGGTGTTCGAAAAGCCATACGATCCCGAACAGCTGGTGGAAGTGCTCGTCGCCGGGCGCAGGCGCGGCCTGATCGCCCGGCTGCTGGGCTGAGCGCAACCACCGCATCTTTTGTCCGCAAAAAAAAGAGCCCCCGACCACAATGGTCGGGGGCATCTCGGGATCGTGTCACCTGCCGCTTGGACGGGAGGGGGGGTCTCGGCGGTGACAAGGGATAAATGAGCGGTCGGGGCGACGGTTCCCGCCTGCCGAAAAAATGTTTGCCCGGCGCCCTTCACGGCGCCAATTGATCTGGCGTGCGGAACCGCAGCGGTTGCGGCGCGTTGTTGGACGAAGTCACCTGACGGGAAGGTAATCTATGTCGATCGGAGCCGAAGTCGCTGCTCACCTGCCATATCTGCGTCGTTACGCGCGGGCATTGTCAGGATCGCAAGCCACCGGCGATGCTTTCGTGCAGGCCACGCTGGAAGCGGCGCTGGCCGACAGCGACCTGGCGGATTCGTTGCGCGGGGGGCGGGTGCCGCTCTATCGCGCCTTCAGCAAGGTCTGGGCCAGTGCCTATCTCGAAGTGGCTGACGCTTCCTTGCCCGGCAGCCTTCACGAAACCGCTGCGCAGCACCGGCTGCAACGCATCACGCCGCTCAACCGGCAGGCGCTGTTGCTGACCACGGTGGAGGATTTCTCCACCGGAGAGGCCGCCGCGATCATGGACATGCCTGCTGCCGAGGTGGAGTCGCTGGTGCGTGAGGCCGTGGCCGAGATCGACCGTGAAAGCACTACCAGCGTGCTGATCATCGAGGACGAGCCGCTGATCTCGATGCAGCTGGAAGACCTGGTGCGCGGGCTGGGCCACGAAATCTGCGGTACGGCTGCCACCCGCACCCAGGCGCAGGAAGTGGTGGCCGACGTAACGCCGGGGCTGGTGCTGGCCGATATCCAGCTGGCCGACGGCTCCTCGGGGCTCGACGCGGTGGACGATATCCTGGCCATTGGCTCGGTGCCGGTGATCTTCATCACCGCCTATCCCGAACG
>JAGREI010000364.1 GCA_020446625.1 Erythrobacter sp. | reverse complement strand
GGCCTTCGACAGGCTCAGGCTGAGCGGATCTTGGGAATCAGGACGAGTGGACTTCGGGCTGTCGGCCCTACCGCCCTTCGCTGTCGTTGTGCGCCTTTTTCAGCGTGTTGGCGCGTCTCTTCAGCAGCCAGGGCATCCACTTGGCCACCCGCGCCAGCTTGCGCGCGGTCTTGCCCACCAGCATGTGCGTGCGTTCGCCATGGACGCCGTCCCAGGCGGCCTGCGCCACCACTTCCACCGGCGTGAATTCCAGCCCGGCGGCCACCACCGCGTCACGGATGGGGGTGTTGCGGCTGCGGTTGGGCGGCACCTGCAACAGCGGCGTGTCGATGAAGCTGGGCATCAGCGAGCGCGACTTGATGCCGTATTCGCGCCATTCGGCATCGAGGCTTTCGGTCAGCGAGCGGACGCCGGCCTTGGTGGCGCCATAGACCGACTGGTTGGCCATGCCGTGGATGGCGGCGGCGCTGGCGGTGTTGAGCAGGCACGATCCGGGCGCAGCAGCCTTCAGGTAAGGGAAGGCGGCCTTGGCGCCGTAGAATACTCCGCGCAGGTTGACGTCGATCAGCAGGTCCAGCTCTTCGTAGCTGACTTCGTCGATCGCGCCGCCGGCAGGCAGGCCGGCATTGTTGGCCACCACGTCGATCTTGCCGCCGTTGTGCGCGGCAAAGTCGCTCAGCGCCACGTCCCATCCCTGGCGGTTGGTGACGTCGAAGGTGTAGGTGTAGCACATGCCTTCGGGCAGCAAGGCACGGGTTTCGTTGAGGCCCACGGTATTGCGGTCGGCAATGCCCACCAGCCAGCCTTCGGCGGCGAATTTCTGCGCGATGGCCCGGCCGATGCCCGAAGCGCCGCCGGTGATGAAAATGCTCTTCTGCTCTGGCATGTCGCCCCTTCCTGCTCGACTTCAACGCCACGTCCGTTCGTCCTGAGCCTGTCGAAGGACACGCGCGACCGTTGGTGCGTGGCCTTCGACAGGCTCAGGCTGAGCGGGTGTGGGGTTCAGCCAGCCAATCCCTTGACGTGGTCCTTACCTGCACGAATGTCAGCCGTCGAGGCCGCCACTGTATCGCCCACAGGTTCGGCCCGGCCGCCCAGGCATTCGGCCAGGAAGTTCTCGGTAATGGCGTTGAAGGCGATGTTGTTTTCCGGGCGGTGGAAACCGTGGCCCTCGTCGGGGAACAGGACATAGGTGACCGGCACGCGATCACGCTGCATGGCTTCCACGATCTGGTCGCTTTCGGCCTGCTTCACGCGCGGATCGTTGGCGCCCTGGCCGATCAGCAGCGGCTTTGTGATTTCGTGCGCCTTGTACAGCGGGCTGATCGACTTGAGGAAAGCCGCGCCTTCGGGCGTGGTGGGATCGCCCATCCGTTCGTGGAACTGCTTCACCAGCGGTTCCCAGTAGGGCGGAATCGTCTCCAGCAGCGTTTCGAGGTTCGACGGGCCGACGATATCCACCCCGCAGGCGAAGACTTCGGGCGTGAAGGTCAGGCCCACCAGCGTGGCATAGCCGCCGTAGGAACCGCCCATGATCGCCACCTTGTCGCGCGCGGCAATGCCCTGGGCCACCGCCCATTCGACCGCGTCGATCAGGTCATCGTGCATCTTGCCCGCCCATTGCCGGTTGGCGGCGTTGACGAAGTGCTTGCCGAACCCGGTCGAGCCACGGAAATTCACCGACAGCACGGCGTAGCCGCGGTTGGCGAGCCACTGGTGCCTGGGATTGAAGCCATAGCCGTCGCGCGCCCACGGGCCGCCGTGGACGAACAGCACCATGGGCACCGGCGCCTGGGGCACGCCGTCGCCATCGGGATCGCAGCCGGGGGGCAGGGTAAGGTAGCTGGGCAGCACCAGCCCGTCGCGCGCGGTAATCTCGCGGGCGTGCATCACTTGCAGCGGCGCGCCTTCGAGTTCGGGGCGGGTGACGTAGAAGCGGGTGAGCGTCATGGCGTCACGGTCGAACAGGTAACTGGCGACTGGTGCTGTTAGCGGGTCGTTCCACACCAGCCAGCGACGGTCATCATCGGTGCGCGACTGGATCCCGAAGTCGCCTTGCAGCCGCTCGCGCAGCCAGGCCAGCGCCGCGCCGATAGCGGGGTCGATGGCATGGTGTTCGGTGCGCAGGTAGGTGGCGCTCCACGCCTGCACCACGCCCGTTTGCGGGTGGCGGATGGTGCCGCCGATGTCGGCCTTGTCGTGTTCGGCCACCAGCACGCGATCACCCGTGGCGGTATCCTCGGCAAACAGCGCGGCGGTGTCGCGTCCGCGGCTGTCGAGCCAGTAGAGCGTGGCCCCATCGGTGGTGTAGCCCGCCATGCCGGTGGTCAGCGCATCGTCCAGCCCGGTGGACTCGCGCGGTGCCTCTGCCACCACGCCATCGATTATCTCGTGCATGTCGGTGCCGCCCGCCGCATTCTGCCGCACCGCCCAGCGTAGGGTGAGGCTGTCGTCCGCCTCGAACCCGGCCCAGTCGTTGTTCTCGAACACCAGGGTCAGCTCGCCGCTGGTCAGGTTCAGCAGGTACACGTCGTGGAAGCGCGGATCGCGGTTGTTGATGCCCAGCAGCAGCTTGTCGCGCTGCGTCTCGCTGCCGCCGATCAGCATGACGCGGGTTTCCTCGAACGGGGTCAGGCACGTTTCCGCCGCCCCTACCGCGATGCCGACCTGGTACAGCAGGTAGTTCTCGTCGCCCTGCTTGTCGCGGATGGTGAGCAGGCTCTGGCTGTCGGGCGCCCAGAAGTATTGCGGGATCGGCCGGTCGGTGGCGCTGGTCATGCGGCGCACCGCGGTGTGATCGGCGGCGGGCGCCATCCACACGTTCATCACCCCTTCCCACGGCGCCATCCAGCTGACCCACTGGCCATCGGGGCTGATCTGCCCGCCCGAACGGGTGGGGTTGCCGAACAGGTGATCGCGCGGGATCAGTGGAGTGGTGGCGGTATCGGTCATGGGGTCTCCCTGGTTGTCCCGCTGGCGGAGGTAGGGAGCGGGGCGCGGCTTGCCAAGCGGGGCAGGGCGATTGTGGCATGGCCGCAGCATGGCAAAAAAATGTGCCGGGCCAACTGCGGAACCTGCTGCGGGGTGGCGTCTGCCAAGGAACCCACAAGGAGTGTTCCATGCGTTACGGCCCCCCCGGCGACCTGATTTCGAAGTGCTACCGTGAAGTTCACGGTGCCGAGATTACCCGCAGCTTCGATCGCTTCCTGGTCGGCAGTTCCGATGCCGGGACCACCGCCGCGCTGGGCTATCGCCGGGCGGAACACGGGCCGCTGTTCCTCGAACATTACCTTGCCGAACCCGTCGAGCACGCCGTTTCCAGGGCCATGGGGATGACCGTGGAGCGCGCGGACATCGTCGAACTGGGCAATTTCGCCGCCGTCAGCGGCCCGGCCATGGTCGAGCTGTGGGGCCGTGCCGCCAACGACCTTGGCACGGCATCGCTGGTGGCGGTGGCCACGCTCACCAGGTCGCTGCGCAGCATGTTCACGCGGATCGGGATGCCGATCGTCGAACTGGTGGAAGCGAAGATCGAGGCCATCGGCGGCGAAGGCGCCGATTGGGGCCGCTATTACGAGCAAGACCCGCGCGTCTGCGCCGGGTCGATCCCGCTGGGGCAGGCCGCGCTGGCCCGCCACTTCGCTCGCCGCGCCGCACGGGTGGCGGCATGAGCGCGCTGGTTGCCGCGCTGGCGGCGCACGATCCGCAGGCCGTGGCCGTCGATCCGGCTGGCGCGGAACCGCTGACCTACGCCGCGCTGGCGCAGGCGGTGGCGGCCATGCGCCCCGATCTCGCGCTGTTCGATCGCGCGCGCCCGGTGGCCTTGCAGCTGGATCACGGCGTGGACGAACTGCTGTGGGAACTGGCGCTGCTCGACGCGGGCATTCCGGTGCTGTCGCTGCCCACCTTCTACACCGCGCAGCAGAGCGCCCACGCGCTGGCCGCCAGCGGGGCGCAGGCACTGGTGACGGCGCAGGACGTGCGCTTGCTCGACCATGCCAGGGTCCAGCTGCCCGCAGGCACCGCGCGCATCACCTTCACCTCCGGTTCCACCGGCACCCCGCGCGGGATCTGCCTGTCCGAAGCGCAGATGCTGGCCACCGCACAGGCGGTGATCGGCCATGTCGGCAGCCACCACGCCGGGCGGCACCTGGCGCTGCTGCCGCCGGGTATCCTGCTGGAAACCGTGGCGGGCCTGTTCGCCACCTTGCTGGCGGGCGGCACCTATGTTGTCGCCGGGGCCGACCGGCTGGGACTTGCCAATCCCTTCCGCCCCGATTTCGCCAGCATGGCCCGCGCCGTGACAGGCCATCGGGCGACCTCCCTCATCCTCGTTCCCGAACTGCTGGCCGGACTGGTTGGTGCGATCGATAGCGGCTGCTCCGCCCCCACGGAGCTGACGCTGGTCGCAGTCGGCGGTGCGCGCATAGCCCCAGCGCTGATCCAGCGCGCGCGCGCCGCCGGCATACCGGTGCGGCAGGGCTATGGCCTGACCGAGTGCTGCTCTGTCGTCACCTTGCAGGATGCGGACGATGCCAGCGCCGACAATGCCGGCCGCGCGCTGGGCCACCAGCAGGTGAGCATTGCCGCCGATGGCGAGATCCTGGTGTCCGGCACGCTGTGCCTGGGTGCGATCGGTGGCGAGCCGCTGCCTTCGCCCTATCCCACCGGCGACATCGGTTCGCTGGACGAGCAGGGCCGCCTACATGTGACGGGGCGCAAGTCGAGCATGATCGTCACCAGCCATGGCCGCAACCTGGCGCCCGAATGGCTGGAGGAAGTGCTGCTGGCCCAGCCCGCGGTGGCCCAGTGCATGGCCTGGGGCGACGGTCTGCCCGCGCCGCGCGCGCTGCTGGTGCCTGCGCATCCGCAGGCGGACCTTGCCGCCGCCGTCGCTGCCGCCAATGCCCAGCTGCCCGAATATGCCCGCATCGCCGGCTGGCAGGAGGCCGCGCATTTCCTGCCCGACAACGGCCTGCTGACCGGCAATGGTCGCTTGCGTCGCCAGGCCATCGCGGCGGCCTACCTGGCCGACGAACCGGCCTTCTTCACCCGGCTGGAGGCCGATACCGTGCGCCAGCGGCTCGCCTTCCTCTCGGTGCCGCAGGTGCAGGCCGGGCTGGCAGGCACGATCTCGCTGCGTGTCTATCGCGATTACCTGACGCAGGCCTATCACCACGTCAGCCACACCGTGCCGCTGATGCAGGCCGCCCGCGCGCGGCTGCTGGACCGGCCCGAACTGGTGGCCGCGCTCGATGAATACATCGAGGAGGAAACCGGCCACGAGGAATGGATCCTGGGCGATATCGCTGCCGCCGGGGGCGACAAGGAATGGGCGCGCAACAGCACCCCGCACCCCGCCACCCGCGCCATGGTCGACCATGCCTATCGCACCATCAACGAAGGCAACCCGGTGTGCTTCTTCGGCATGGTCTACGTGCTCGAAAGCGTCAGCGTGGCGCT
>JAGREI010000363.1 GCA_020446625.1 Erythrobacter sp. | reverse complement strand
CGCCTGACCGAGCTGCTGAAGCAGGCCCAGTTCTCGCCGATGCCGGTGGAAGAGCAGGTGGTGTCGATCTTCGCCGGCACCAACGGCTACCTCGACGCGGTCGCGGTGAACCGGGTGACCGAATACGAAGCCGCCATGCTCAGCTACATGCGCAACGAACACGCCGCCGTGCTCGCGGAAATCCGTGACACCGGCAAGTTCGAGGACGACACCAAGGCCAAGGTCGTGGCCGCCCTCGACACTTTCGCCAAGCAGTTCGCCTGATACCGGACCTAACCTGACAGGGAGCCGAAATGGCCAGCCTCAAGGAACTCAAGGACCGTATCAAGTCGGTCAAGTCGACGCAGAAGATCACCAAGGCGAAGCAGATGGTCGCCGCGGCGAAGCTGCGCAAGGCGCAGGCGGCAGCCGAAGCTGCCCGCCCCTATGCCTCGCGTCTCGCCTCGGTGATGGGCTCGCTCGCCAGCAAGGTGAGCGGCGATGCCGCGCCGCTGCTGCTGCGCGGCACCGGGTCGGACCAGCGCCACCTGCTGGTGGTGGTGAACACCGACAAGGGCTTGTGCGGCGGCCTCAACTCGAACGTGGTGAAGGAAGCCAAGGTCCAGGCGCGCAAGCTGCTGGGCCAGGGCAAGGACGTGACCTTCTACCTCGTCGGCAAGAAGGGCCGCGCGCCGATCAAGCGCGAATACGACGGCAAGATCGCCCACCACTTCGACACCTCGACAGTGCGCAACCCCGGCTTCGAACAGGCCGAGGAAATGGCCGCTGACCTGGTGGCGCGGTTCGAGGCGGGCGAATTCGACGTGGCGCACCTGGTTTACCCGGTGTTCAAGTCGGCGCTGGCGCAGGATCCCGTCACGGTGCAGCTGCTGCCCGTCCCCACTCCGGACAACGTGCCTGCCAGCGAAGCGGCGGTGGAATACGAGCCCGACGAGGAAGCGATCCTGGCCGAGCTGCTGCCGCGCTATGTGCGCACCCAGCTGTTCGGTTCGCTGCTGGAACGCGAAGCTTCGGAACAGGGCGCCTCGATGACCGCGATGGACAACGCCACGCGCAACGCGGGCGACCTGATCAACAAGCTCACCATCCAGTACAACCGCAGCCGCCAGGCTGCGATCACCACCGAACTGATCGAAATCATCGCTGGTGCAGAAGCACTTTAAGGCAGGACCAGAATACCGTGAACAAGCTTTCGCTCCTCATCGCCCTCCCCCTGCTGGTACTGACTGCCTGCGGCGAGGAACCCGCGCCCGAGCCGACCCAGACCGCGACCGTCGCGCCCGAGCCCACGCCCAGCGCGCCGACCCCGGACCAGGCCCTGTTCACGCAGCTGTTCGCTGACGCCTGCCCCGGCGCCGAGCCGGTCAACACCTCGATGTGCCAGCGCGCCATGGGAGCCGACACGGTTTCCTGCCGCTATGGCCTGGGTGACGACGAATACCTGCGCCACGATGCAACGCTGGCGCTCAACGAAGCAGGCGACGGGTGGACCTTGGTCGACCCCGCAACCGTCTGCGCCCAGTAACAAGTTCCACCAGACAGCAATTTCACGCCACAGGAAACGATCATGGCCACCGCACCCGCTCTCAACCAATCCCCTAACGGCAGCATCAGCCAGGTCATCGGCGCCGTCGTCGACGTGACCTTCGAAGGCGAACTGCCCGCGATTCTCACCGCGCTCGAAACCCGCAACGGCGACAATACGCTGGTGCTGGAAGTGGCGCAGCACCTGGGTGAGAACACCGTGCGCACCATCGCCATGG
>JAGREI010000037.1 GCA_020446625.1 Erythrobacter sp. | reverse complement strand
GCATCTCGAAGAAGGTCAGGTGCCGCGCGGTGTAGCCCACGTTGTCGAGATCGTTGTGCTTGCCGCCTGCGCGCACGCATTTCTGGCTGCTGGTGGCACGCGGAGCGGGCGCAGCCTCCACCCCGGTGAACACGTTCTTGAACGGCACCATGCCCGCGTTGACGAACATCAGCGTGGGGTCGTTGTAGGGCACCAGGGGGGCCGAAGGCACCACCAGGTGATCGTTGGCCGCGAAGAAATCGAGGAAGGCCCGGCGAATGTCGTTGGTCGAGGTCATGGCAGGCGGATTAAGGTGACTTGTGCGTTGCGGCAAGACGCCTTTCGCGCCTGTCCATCGTCGGGAAGCTAGGCAACCTTGCTGGCGGTGACGATCCAGGCCGCTGCCGACAGCGAAACTACGCCGTCGCGGCAATTGCGCTGAGCCAGTTCGCGCACCCGGTCGAGGAAGCGGGCGCGGGCTTGCTTGTCCATCTCGCGCGTGGCTGCGGCGGCCGGTCCGATGGCCGAGAAATAGCTGACGGCATCCTCGATCGGATCCTCGCCCGCACCGGTCACCATCGGGAAATCGAAAGCCTCGAACACGATGTTCTCCCACCCTCCAGCGCGCAGGATCGGGATCACGTGGTCGCGATCAGCAAAGGCGAAGGGGCCTGGTGCATCGGGATCGGGCGGTGGCGGCGCGCTGGGGAGGAGGCGCAGGACATCGGTGAAGAACGGGTTTTCCGCCGGCTTGCGGAAGCAAGAGAACATCAGGCTGGCTTGCGGCTGGGCCTGGCGGGCGAGGTTCTCGAAGGCGGCGGGCGGATTGTCGAAGAACATCACCCCGTGCCGCGAGACGAGCAGGTCGGGCGCTTGGTCCGGTCCGGCCTGCCACTGCGCCGCATCCGTACAGGTGAAGGCAAGGTTCGCCATGTGGCTGCCGCGGTCCTGCGCGGTGGCGACCAGGCTGGGCGACACGTCGACGCCGGTAACCGAAACGTCGGGCCGTCCGCGGGCGATCGCGAGCGACAGTTCGCCTGCACCGCAGCCCACATCGAGCACGGTATCGAAGGTGAATTCGCGCGTGCGGGCCAGCAGGCGTTCGGTCAGCTGGCCGAAGCTGCGATCGGTCCGCCGCCATTCGGCCGCCCAGGTCTCTCCCACCCGGCCTTGCCATTCGCTCTTGTCGGTCACGCTACTTCCTTCCAGTCCCAAATGCATTTCGGCCCAGATTGCGCGAAATAGCAACCACAGGTTAACGCGAAGAAGCCGGCGGTGGTGGACAAAGTCCACCTCGCCGGCTCCGGTTTCGCAAGGTGTGACAGGTGTTACACTGTCCTGGCGAAGAAAATTCCCCCGCCTTGCACCTTCTTGAGGATCAGTCTTCCGAGTCCGCGTCCGGCCCGGTCATCATCTCCTCGGCGACCTGGTCGGTCTTGCCGCGGATCGCGGCTTCCAGCCTGTCGCAAACTTCAGGATTGTCCTTGAGGAACTGCTTGGCGTTCTCGCGCCCCTGGCCGATCCGCACCGAGTCGTAGCTGAACCACGATCCCGACTTCTCGACCACACCCGCCTTCACGCCCAGATCGAGGATCTCCCCGATCTTGGAAATGCCCTCGCCATACAT